>NZ_NHNG01000230.1:0-2013 GCF_002287155.1 Arsenophonus sp. ENCA | reverse complement strand
TACAGGTTTCGATCTTGACCAGCGGGTCACCCAACTTGTCGATCGTCTGTTGGTGATACTGGTTTGCAAAGAGGTCATTCTTAATGGCGCTGCGTTTCTTCATGGTGGTTAGCTCAGTAGACCAGCTTCCGATAACTTTATCAGCAAAATCAAACTCGGCTTAGGTTTTTCGAGGTGCCCTTATATTATTAATTGATTTTTTTATTTATAAAGATTCAAGTTAACGTGACCATAAAAATCAATAAATTATCTCACCGTTATTTTTTACTCATTAACATTTAAATTAAAATGTACCAGTCTATTACTAATCAATAGAATCCAAATCTTCTTCAATCACCGCAGCGTTAGGATTAATAGTCGGCTTCAACACCCCTCCCTGCGCCTTAAAATCTTTATTCTGAAAATATGCCTCTCTGACCATTAAATATGGATCAGAAGAGTTTTGTAGTATTCCATCAGAGTCTAAAAAAAGTGCCCGTTTTTCGATTCCCTCTAATACCCATTTTCCGGCTGACATCCAAAAAGTAAGGTAACTTAACATCGGATAAGCTTTGTCAGCCCAGTCACCACCATCTTCTCGTAAGGTAAAACTACCATAACCTGGCAATACTACATACGGACCGTAGCCAACCTGATAATATCCCAAAGTACTACCAAAACGATTAGATTCTTGTTTAACAAGTTTAGGATTAGCCATTGAAGCAATATCGATCAATCCCGCCATACCAAAAACACTATTTAGGAAAAAACGATTGAAATGCTTCATTCCTTGATAAATATCACCTCGTAGAAAATTATTCACCATACTCGCAGGCTCTTCCAGGTTAGCCAAAAAATTGACTAAACCATTACGTGCAGGCATAGGAACATAATCACGCCAAGCAACGGCAACTGGACGCACCACATAACGATCCAAAACATGATAATTAAAATCAAACATTGTTCGATTAAAACTATCTAACGGATCAGAGCGCTGTTGATTATCGTTCGGTGTACTCGAACAGCTCGTAATCAATCCTACTGCAAAAAATACGCCGCATAATCGATATGTTTTAAATCTTGTTTTTCTATTCAACAAAACACCCTCACATAGATTGTCCATTCATAATTATGTATCCTCATTAATTTAATCTTACTTACTTTTTGATTTAATGATAAGAATTTAATCACTATTTATCTAAGCATATAATGTGCAAACGATTATTTTAAATAGGGGGATAGGTTAAAAAACAAATAAATAACACCAAGTTATAGCCCCAAAATATAAAAACAAACAATAATAATTATTCTCAAATGATAAACACATCATAATGTAAAATAGATAAAAAAATTTAATAACAATATTTATTAAATAATTCACTAAATAATAATTTAACGATTTCCTCTAATATAGCGCAACAGAGAATCAAACCTATTTAAACACAAATCCAGCCATCAGCAATAAAATTAAACTAATTGTATTCAACGGCCCATTCCCAGTCGAAACGCAACAAACCCATAAAACGTTATGCAGCCATTAGATGAGCTAAAAATACTTCATTTGGAGAAAAATAGCCCAACGATTTTCGTCCCCGAGTATTAAGTTATGTGCTCAAGTTCTGCAATCTCGTTGTCCGTGACTGAGTTGAAGTCCGTTCCTTTTGGGTAAAAACGGCGGATAAGTCCGTTACTGTGTTCATTTAAACCACGCTCCCATGAGTTATAAGGCCTGGCAAAGAAGACATTAGCACCGGTGATCTCAGTTATCTGTTTATGCATGGAGAACTCAGAACCGTTATCGGCCGTCAAAGTTTTAAAGTCACAGAAGGTATTTGCTACAATAAACTAGTTGCTGAATAGAGACTTGCATTTTTTGTCACGCTATTGAGAATAAAAAGAGGTTTAACTTAGAGAATAAAGGTTTGAAATGATCAACAAAGAGCGGCTGTTACGAGATAATCGTTTATGTAAAGCAATCATTGGATTATCAGTCGAAGAATTGAAAAATTTAGCCGCTGAATTTTCAGCTTGTTA
>NZ_NHNG01000562.1:0-616 GCF_002287155.1 Arsenophonus sp. ENCA | reverse complement strand
AACCTGTTTGGTGGTGAGCTTTTTCTCTGCTACCGTAGACCAGATTTTAAAATCACAGCCGGTACAGGCAAACAGTTTAGGTCGAACCACGATAGTTTTACCACAATGCGGGCAGGGTGTGGCTAATTTTTCCACCTGTCCGCTATTAGGTTTTGCTTCACCCTGTATTTCACCTACGCTAACCGTTTTGACGTGTGGGCGCAGATCGTCGATAAGCGCATTCACAAATTCATCAACCGTTTTATTGCCCTGCTCGATATCGCTTTGTTGTGCTGACCAGAGCGCGGTCATATCAGGCAATGTTGCTGACGCCGGTAGAGCGCGGAAAAAGGCCACGCCGGTTTCTGTGGGAATAAGCTTGCCTTTTTCTTCGCGGATAAGAGGCTGTCGCAAAAGAGGTAGTATCATGTTTTTAATGATTTTAATATTTTGATTTTAAAGAAAAAATTAAATTATTTTTATTGTAAATACCCCTTTTGCGACAGCCTCATAAACTGGCGGTTTTTCAATTTTTCCAGCATATCCGAACGTGTGGCGGGTGTACCTATGCCGCCGTGCTCATCCTTTTTGTCTTTATCCTTTTCTTTCAGCAATTGCTTAATACGAGCATCTTCAA
>NZ_NHNG01000808.1:0-2015 GCF_002287155.1 Arsenophonus sp. ENCA | reverse complement strand
TCCCAAAAAACGTGTGCAATGGATTAAGGACAAATACTTTAAACAGGTAGGTCATCGCCATTGGGTATTTGCTGCATGTGATGAGAATGCCGCAACCGGATTGATAAAACTGGTCAATGCCAGCGATGTAAAGATCCGTCGGCATATCAGAATTCAGCAGAAAGCTAATCCATTTGACCCTGAATGGGATGAGTATTTTGCAAAACGTCACTTCCATAAATTTAGGTACTGACCGGCTGACGTAATGGAGGCTTTGAGAGGCTTGAGCGCAGTGCAGTGAAAGTTGCACGCTGCGTTCTTAGGGAGGCTGTCGCAAAAGAGGTAGTATCATGTTTTTAATGATTTCAATATTTTGATTTTAAAGAAAAAATTAAATTATTTTTATTGTAAATACCCCTTTTGCGACAGCCTCTTAGGGGGCGGGAGCGCAGAAATACGCTCTTGCTACCCGACTTATTACCGCTTTTACTTTTGCAAAACGCTATTACATTCAACTTCAACAGTTAGGCATCGCATTTGCTCACGATTGGAACGGTTTAGTACAGTTAGCTTATGACGTAAAAAGCCGACAAAAAATTGGCCAGCTGATTTTGTACACCATGAAACTCGACAAATATTACAAACCATTTGTGGTGTTGATGTTAACCATGATGGCATCTACTATCCAGCTGCTGGTTGGTTATGTCCAGCTGAGTTAACATCCAGTAGTTGGCAATATGGGCAACAACAAGGTTTAATCAGTCATTTTAATCATCGTCTTATTCAGCTGGAAAATAGTGCCGCTGGCTGGAAATTGCTATTTAAACAAGGAGATATGCAACGACAAATAACCCATAAAACCGTCATTATCGCTAATGGTCATCAACTGCCTTTATTTTCTCAAACGGAAAAATTACCCGTTAGTGCTGTTCGCGGGCAAGTGAGCCATATTCCGACCACACCGATACTTAAGCAACTGCAAACAACACTCTGTTATGCCGGATATATAACACCCTCTCATCATCAATATCATTGTTTAGGTGCTAGCTATAAACGTCATCAACTCACACTAGAATACTCCAAATTGGAGCAACAAGAAAACCATGCGCGCTTATTAACCTGTTTGCCTGATGTTGGATGGACAAAAGAAATTGATATCAGCCAAAATGCATCACGCCAAAGCATCCGCTGTGTTACTCGTGATCATCTACCGATGGTCGGTAATATACCGGATGTTGATCAACTTATTCTTCAATATGCACAGCTAGATAAACAGCTCAGTGAGCAACAGCATATTTTGCAAGCCCCAATTCATGACAATCTATTTGTTATTGGCGCATTGGACGCGAGAGGATTATGTAGCGCGCCAATTTGCGCAGAGCTACTTTGCAGTCAAATTTTTGCTGAACCATTGCCTTTTGACGATGATATATTGGCAAATCTCAATCCTAACCGTTTTTGGATCAGAAAATTATTACAAGGCCGGGCGGTTAAACTGGATAATTAGCTTTCTAGCAAAAAAATTTAATCTCCATTAAAGGATGTACTGCATTGCACAACGTGAGGATGCAATAAATCCATAAGCCACCTCTTTTTTTAAGATAGCTTGTAGGGCACCTCGAAAAACTCAAGATTTTCAATTAACCCTTGGCTTTCATTCTAAATAATTAGATTTTTTTTGATTATCACGCTACTGATTCTATAAGCGTGTTGCTTAATAGTGAAATAAGGGTGTTTCGGTGATTGAAGTAAATTTTACGCTGTTCTGAGATGGAAATTCCAAAGACCTGCGCTAAGGAGTAAGAAGGTATCATCAATAAAGGGTCTACGATTCCGTAAAATTTGGGTCATGCAACCGAGGCGCTTGATACCCGCGATGGCGTGTTCAACTGTAATACGGATGCCCGAGATTATTTTATTTTCTTGTTTTTGTTCAGGCGATAAAGGTCTTTTTCGAGTTCCTTTTTTTGGGATTTGTGTATTAGGATGCTGTTTATCTATACCTTGAAAACCGGTATCTGCCCAGATGGTTACCT
>NZ_NHNG01000497.1:0-2020 GCF_002287155.1 Arsenophonus sp. ENCA | reverse complement strand
GATTAGTGGACAAAGTTATCGGTTAAAAGACAAGCTAAAAAGCGGTCAGCTACATAAAAAATTGAAAGCGGAACTGAGCGAGTAAATTAAAGGGGGTGGATCAGTTTTACTTTAGCAAAGTGGATCAGAATTCAATTGGCATTGACATTGTTGCGTTAATGGGGATGGTGGGATTTCATCTATGGGAGACCGCCCGCACCATCCATACCGAGACGCCGCCCGTTAGAGGCTGTCGCAAAAGGGGTATTTACAATAAAAATAATTTAATTTTTTCTTTAAAATCAAAATATTGAAATCATTAAAAACATGATACTACCTCTTTTGCGACAGCCTCGTTAGTGCGGAGAAATCCGCAGGCGTCAGTAACCAGCGGCGGGATTTAGGCAAGAAGGTTGATCCGTTTCATAAGGAAAAACAGACACAAGCGCAAGCAGAAAAGCCCGCCGCCAGTGGTGGCCAAACCCAACAGATCATGCCGGTAAACAGTGTTAGCCCTCCGTTTTCGTCTGAGCCGGTATTCAGGCGCTATCTTGCGCTGGAAACCGCAGAGGAAGTCCTGTCCACGCAAAGTCATAGCCGAACGAGGGCGCAGGAGAAACAGGGCGATAAGACGCCCGCCAGTGTTGACGCCAGAGACGCGGAAAAGCCGGAAAACGGCAATGCATCAGAGGGGCTTAATCAGGTCACGCGCATTCCTTACGATCCGGATTTATACCTGCCGGAAAATATGCCGATCCTCTGTGCGCTGGATTATCGCTTTGTTTCTGATTTGGCGGGAAAAATCCGCTGTACCATCACCCGAGATATCTACAGCGCCAGCGGCCATACCCGCCTGATTGACAAGGGTACCACCGCCTATGGGGTGTATAACGCCGGAACGCTCAGGCATGGGCAAGGGCGCGTCTTTATCCGCATCACCAAACTGCGCACCCGCCAGCCGCCTTATCTGGATATTCCCATGAAGGGTTCACAGGCCGCGGGAGAACTGGGTGAATCCGGTTCAGATGGCTGGATTGATGAACACTGGGTTGATCGCTTTGGTGGGGCGTTGATGTTGGGCATGATCCCCGATATTACCGCTGCGGCGGCAAATCAGGCCGGGAAGAAAGATCGCAATACGGATTACACCGAAAACAGCCGTCAATCGCTGGCTGAAATCGCCAGAACCGCGTTTGAAAACAGCGTGAATATTCCGCCTACCCTGTACAAGAATCAGGGCGACATTATCACGCTTATCACCGGTCAGGATATTGATTTCTCGGCCATCTATCAGCTTAAACTCAAGAGGAGAAAAAACGGATGAGTTACACCCAAAATCCGACGCTGATGTATTACCGCGATAGCCTCTTTGGGGCATTACTGGCGACAGAGGGGTTAACGGAACTGGCGGTCAACCGACCGAACCAGATTTTTACCAAGGTTAATGGGGAATGGCAGGAGCATGACGCGACGATAAGCTATGAGGAATGCATGACCTTTGCCGCAGTGCTGGCAAACCACAATGACGACCACATTGATGATCTGAAACCGATATTATCCGCCACGCTGGAAAGTGGCGAGCGGTGCCAGATTGTGATCCCCCCGGCCTGTGAGCGTGGCACCGTGTCGATCACCATCCGTAAACCGTCTTACCTGCAAATTCCTCACCAAGCGTGGATCGAGAGCGGTTTTTACGACCAACTCACCGGACAGGAAAAAACAGAGAGCCACGATGACGTGTTGATAAGGCTGTTTAAGGACAACGCCTTTCCCGAATTTATGGAAAAGGCGATGGAATACGGCAAGACAACCGTGTTTGGTGGGGGAACGGGGTCAGGCAAAACGACCTATGAAAAAACGCTGCTCGACTGTATCCCTGCGCATTTACGGCTTATCTCCATTAAATTAGTTGCTGAATAGAGACTTGCATTTTTTGTCACGCTATTGAGAATAAAAAGAGGTTTAACTTAGAGAATAAAGGTTTGAAATGATCAACAAAGAGCGGCTGTTACGAGATAATCGTTTATGTAAAGCAATCATT
>NZ_NHNG01000003.1:0-2022 GCF_002287155.1 Arsenophonus sp. ENCA | reverse complement strand
TACTGTATTTGGTAAAGATCAGAAGTCATTCTTACTGACTCTAGCGGATAAAGCTACCAAGCAGATTATTATCCGCAAGTTACCGAATAAACGCGCTGATACTGTTGTAGATGCTTTCCGTGACATTGTAGCAAATACCTTCTGTGACTTTAAAACTTTGACGGCCGATAACGGTTCTGAGTTCTCCATGCATAAACAGATAACTGAGATCACCGGTGCTAATGTCTTCTTTGCCAGGCCTTATCACTCATGGGAGCGTGGTTTAAATGAACACAGTAACGGACTTATCCGCCGTTTTTACCCAAAAGGAACGGATTTCAACTCAGTCACGGACAACGAGATTGCAGAACTTGAGCACATACTTAATACTAGGGGACGAAAATCGTTGGGCTATTTTTCTCCAAATGAAGTATTTTTAGCTCATCTAATGGCTGCATAACGTTTTATGGGTTTGTTGCGTTTCGACTGGGAATGGGCCATGTGGGTTGATCTCTACCGTCTGAAACATAACCGTCATTAATTCAAACGCTGAAGTTAGCTAAAATTTCTTACCCTAACTTCAGCTATCTCAGATAGTAATAATAATCAAAATAAATGATTGTGGCATATTTGATGTTAGTATCCGCAGTCAACATAAAAATTAAGCTTAATTTACTAAAAAATAGTTATTAGTTACCAGCAAATATCCCGTTATATCAGTTATTAAAAATTAATCAAAGCGACGATAAACACCTGTGCGATATAACGATAGGATAAATTTTTATTTCCAAAATAATTCGCTTAGCGTATGGTGATTAGTACTATATTTGAGCATGTTTATAGCTTCTGAAAAATAGTAAGGACGATCGATGAGCAACATCTTTGAAGATAACTCGCTAACTATTGGTCATACTCCATTAGTTCGTTTGAAACACTTTGGTAACGGAAATTTGTTAGCAAAAATCGAATTACGTAACCCAAGTTTTAGCGTAAAATGCCGCATTGGTGCCAATATGATTTGGGACGCAGAAAAAAAAGGTCTGTTAACCCCTAAACTAGACAAATTGACAACCAATAAAACTTTAATTGAGCCGACCAGTGGCAATACCGGAATTGCCCTGGCTTACGTTGCCGCTGCGCGTGGATATAAGCTTACCTTGACCATGCCTGAAACTATGAGTCTTGAGCGGCGTAAATTATTAAAAGCGCTTGGCGCTAATTTAGTCCTAACTGAAGGTGCTAAGGGCATGAAGGGCGCCATTGAAAAAGCCATCGAAATTGTTGCCACTGCTCCCGATCGTTACCTTCTTTTGCAACAGTTTAATAATCCAGCCAATCCTGAAATTCACCAAAAAATAACTGGACCTGAAATTTGGCAAGATACTGATGGTCAGATAGCCGCTGTCGTGGCTGGAGTTGGTACCGGTGGTACAATTACTGGCATCGGCCGTTATCTAAAAAAGAAAGCAGGCGGTGAAGCCATTAAAATGATTGCTGTCGAGCCAGCCGCATCGCCAGTAATAAGCCAGACATTAGCTGGCCAAGAAATAAAACCTGGTCCACATAAAATCCAAGGCATAGGTGCTGGTTTTATCCCTGATAACCTGGATCTTGCTCTTATTGATGATGTGTTTGCTATTAGCGATGATGAAGCGATACAAACCCCTCGGCTAATTATGCAAAAAGAAGGTATTTTAGCCGGTATATCATCAGGCGCTGCAGTTGCCGCAGCGGTAAAATTAGCGGCAAAACCGGGATTTCAAAATAAGAATATTTTGGTTATTTTACCTTCTTCTGGTGAACGTTATTTGAGTACAGATTTATTTTCTGCTGCCAAAGCAAGCTAATGACTATTTTTGCGCACAATTAGCTAAAAAAGCACTTTAAAAGTGCTTTTTTTTGTGTCGTAGATCAAAAAACTAGTTGCTGAATAGAGACTTGCATTTTTTGTCACGCTATTGAGAATAAAAAGAGGTTTAACTTAGAGAATAAAGGTTTGAAATGATCAACAAAGAGCGGCTGTTACGAGATAATCGTTTATGT
>NZ_NHNG01000609.1:0-617 GCF_002287155.1 Arsenophonus sp. ENCA | reverse complement strand
AAGCGATACGCTTTTTTTTCACTGTGCTTCTAACATCCGGTAGGGAAATATAAGCGGAGCCGCCATTAGCGGCGACATCCTTATTTTTATGAGTAACCACAATCTTTTGCGTGGTTTTCTGTACAAAAAACTAGTTGCTGAATAGAGACTTGCATTTTTTGTCACGCTATAGACAATAAAAAGAGGTTTAACTTAGAAAATAACGGTTTGAAATGATCAACAAAGAGCAGTTGTTACGAGATAATCGTTTATGTAAAGCAATCATTGGATTATCAGTCGAAGAATTGAAAAATTTAGCCGCTGAATTTTCAGCTTGTTATTTGATTTATCGGAAAAAGAATCGAAAAGCTCACGAGCGGCAGATGGGTGCAGGGCAGAAAGGATTTATCCCAACCCCATTAGATAAACTGCTTTTTATTTTATTGTATTTAAAATGTTATCCGACCTATGATTTGCAAGGACTTCTTTTTGGTTTAGATAGAACACGGGCATGTCGCTGGGTAAAAATATTATTGCCGGTTTTAGAGATGACCTTGGGGCGAGAATGTGTTTTGCCCGCTCGTCAAATTCGCTCTGCTGAGGAATTTTTTCGCGCCTTTCCTGGAGTTAAAGACGTC
>NZ_NHNG01000515.1:0-2029 GCF_002287155.1 Arsenophonus sp. ENCA | reverse complement strand
AGGCAAACGGCTATAGGAGCCAGATTCAGCGTAAAGGCCATCGAAACAAACCGTTGTCCAAGACTCAGCAAGGGCGAAACCACAGGATTGCAAAGACTAGGGCACGGGTTGAACATGCATTTGCGGCGATGGAACAAATGGGTAGAAAACTGATCCGCACCATTGGACAGGTGCGCGCTAATTTTGCCATGACGATGATGGCAGCATGTTACAACCTAAAGCGGTTGGCGTACTTCCAGAGCGCGTGCATCGTGGCTTTCTGACGCCCAGAATGGGTCAAATGGCCCTAGCCAGGGCAATGTGCGATAGAATCAGTAACGTGATAATCAAAAAAAATCTAATTATTTAGAATGAAAGCCAAGGGTTAATTGAAAATCTTGAGTTTTTCGAGGTGCCCATAGGTAAAACTCAGCCTGCTATTATCTGAACTAAAGACATGGACATGCGTGCCCCCTCTCAATGCACCGGCTAAAAAAGGCGGCGTAATACACATGGCCTCAATATTTTCTGCAACATTAGGGGCGATATCGTTGACAATCACACCTTGACGATGATGAAAATCGTAATGCCAATTTTTATCGGGATTTTCCGGGCCATGAATAAAAGTATATCTGGGTGGATTTTCACTACTTACCGTAACAACACCAACATACGCGCCATTTTTCGCGCCATAGATCTGTTTTTGTTGTTGCGTTTTAATATTAACTTTTTCTATCGTTAACCCAGTAAAAGAGGCACTATTTGGCCGGTACATCAAAAACTAGCCACTGGCTATCTGATGTCCATACGTTTATATTAGTCAATTGATGATTACGTTTATCCAAAGTAATCTGTAGTTCTTGATAAAACATTTTATTATCCGCACTCTTTTATGGTGAACGATAAAAAATAATATAATTCTGTGAGCATGACAAAAATATTAGTCAATACTTTATTTTTATAATACAACTTTAAACCTTAAGGGTTATCGTATCTAAAAATCATTATGTTACTTAGCATACTTTATATCATTGGTATTACAGCTGAAGCTATGACAGGTGCTTTAGCCGCAGGCCGTCGTAAGATGGATGTTTTCGGTGTTATTATTATTGCATCAGCAACCGCAATTGGCGGCGGTTCTGTACGCGATATTTTATTAGGACACTATCCTCTTGGCTGGGTTAAACATCCTGAATATATTATCATTGTTGCTTGTGCGGCAGTTATTACTATCTGGCTGGCGCCAATGATGAAACATTTACGACGTTTATTTTTAATTTTGGATGCGATTGGTCTTATTGTCTTTTCCATTATTGGCGCTCAAATAGCGCTCGATATGAATTATAGTTATATTATTGCCGCTATTGCAGCCGTCGTCACGGGTGTTTTCGGTGGCGTACTGCGCGATATGTTATGTAATACAATTCCGCTGGTTTTTCAAAAAGAGATATACGCTGGCATCTCCTTTGCCGCGGCATGGGCTTTATATCGGATTAATACTACATACTCCACTACCTAAAGATATGGTTATTACCATCACCTTAATAGCTGGTTTAACCGCACGTCTACTTGCCATTCGTTATCGATTAGGATTACCAGTATTCAATTATGAACATAATGATTAAGATCTCCATATGTCTAATTAAATCAGTAACTTTTTACTTAAACTGATTATCATTGGTAAATCCATTTATATTAATTTGACGCAAAATTTTTACCAGCTGTTTAACATCTTTATGCTCAATAAACTGCGCTAACTTTTTTTGTTGTTTACGAGATAAAATATCACTATTTATCTCTTTAGATGATAAATCATCCCAACAGGTTATTTTGCTAAAAAATTTTCTGGTAAAGGAACTCCTAGCCCTTTTAACCAATTAGAAAAAGGCCGTTTTTGAGCTGATAAAAATTGTTGATAAATAGACACGAGTTTCGCAGTCTCTAAAAAAGAAGTATAAATTTAAAAACAAGAAAAAATCAGGATGTTCATATTTTGTCCGGTTATCCATGCATTAAAGATATCTATAAAATATTCTTGCAAGTAAGCAGT
>NZ_NHNG01000411.1:0-2042 GCF_002287155.1 Arsenophonus sp. ENCA | reverse complement strand
AGCACCCACGACAGTCAGCATTTCGAAAGGGTCATTGACAAGGCCAACACCAATCGCAATATCTACGCCGACCGAGGCTATCCCTCTGCGGAGCGGGAAGCTTGGCTGAAGGCAAACGGCTATAGGAGCCAGATTCAGCGTAAAGGCCATCGAAACAAACCGTTGTCCAAGACTCAGCAAGGGCGAAACCACAGGATTGCAAAGACTAGGGCACGGGTTGAACATGCATTTGCGGCGATGGAACAAATGGGTAGAAAACTGATCCGCACCATTGGACAGGTGCGCGCTAATTTTGCCATGACGATGATGGCAGCATGTTACAACCTAAAGCGGTTGGCGTACTTCCAGAGCGCGTGCATCGTGGCTTTCTGACGCCCAGAATGGGTCAAATGGCCCTAGCCAGGGCAATGTGCGATAGAATCAGTAGCGTGATAATCAAAAAAAATCTAATTATTTAGAATGAAAGCCAAGGGTTAATTGAAAATTTTGAGTTTTTCGAGGTGCCCGTTCATTTAATAATGTTTGTGGTGTTCCAAAACGTGGTGACATTCCGGCTTGTAAAATTAGCACATGCTCTACATATCTGAGCAGAAAAGGGCGATGGGTAATTATAATAAGGGTGCAATGTTGTTTTTTAAGTTCTTCAATCGCAAGGCACAGGGCTTTATCTCCTTCGCTATCAAGATTAGAGTTAGGTTCATCGAGAATAATTAAACGGGGAAGGCCATAAATAGCTCGTGCCAAAGCTAATCGCTGTTTTTGTCCACCAGATAAGCCACGGCCGTACTCGCCTAATTGAGTGTCATATCCATTAGGTAAAGTGAGAATTAAGTCATGCACTCGGGCAATTTTGGCGGCAGTAATTACTTTGTCTACGTTAATTTCAGCAAAACGAGCAATATTTTCTGCGATTGTACCATCGAATAATTGTATATCTTGCGGTAGATAACCAATGTGAGGCCCTAAAATTTCTTTATCCATTTGGTGAATATTTGCACCATCCAACCGGATGTATCCTAAAGTAGGAGGAAGCGCGCCGACAAGTATCCGAGCTAATGTCGATTTCCCTGCACCAGATGCACCAATAATAGCCAATGTTTGGCTGGCAGAGAGTGAAAATTGGATATCAAATAACAGCGGTGGATATTCAGGATCAGGACGGTAGAGAACATTTTCAACGCTTAGTTCGCCAGTTGGAGCAGGTAAAGTCATCACTTGTTTACGGGGAGGATGCTGTTTGAATAACTGATCTAAGCGTAGATAAGCCTGTTTGGCATTATTATATTGTTTGCTAACAGCAATAAATTGGTCGATCGGGCTGAGTACACGTCCCACCAGAATAGAACTGGCGATCATCATACCTGCGGTCAATTCATTATTAGTGACTAACCAGGCGCCCATGCCTAATACCAGAGATTGCAGCATCAAACGTGAGGTTTTTGACCATGCGCTGGTGGCTGAATTTCTTTCGCTGGCTAAATTCTGTTGGGATAAAAAAGCGTGATGGTAGCTTAACCAGCCGCGACGTATATTACCTAACATGCCCATTGCCTCGATTACATCTGTATTGCGCAAGTGGGTAGAGGCCTGATTAATAGCTTTGCGAGCCATTAGATTGGCTTGCGCTAGTGGTTTATGAGTATAACGTTGATTCAGCCAGGCAAGTAGGGAAATAAAAGTTGCGCCACCTAAGGCTAGATAGCCTAACCATGGATGGAGTAAAAACACCACACAGAGGAAAAAGAGAAACCAAGGCGCATCAAATAAAGCAAATAGAGCGTTCCCTGTTACGAATTGGCGTAATGTTGTGAGATCACTTAACGCTTGGCTGGCTTGTGAGTCACTGTATTTTAAGCTTTGCTGGTAAGCTGCATTGAAAACCGATTGATTAACTGATAGGTCTAGGCCTGTGCTAATACGGGCACCTCGAAAAACCTAAGCCGAGTTTGATTTTGCTGATAAAGTTATCGGAAGCTGGTCTACTGAGCTAACCACCATGAAGAAACGCAGCGCCATTAAGAATGACCTCTTTGCAAACCAGT
>NZ_NHNG01000287.1:0-2044 GCF_002287155.1 Arsenophonus sp. ENCA | reverse complement strand
GAAAGGCGCGAAAAAATTCCTCAGCAGAGCGAATTTGACGAGCGGGCAAAACACATTCTCGCCCCAAGGTCATCTCTAAAACCGGCAATAATATTTTTACCCAGCGACATACCCGGGTTCTATCTAAACCAAAAAGAAGTCCTTGCAAATCATAGTTCGGATAACATTTTAAATACAATAAAATAAAAAGCAGTTTATCTAGTGGGGTTGGGATAAATCCTTTCTGCCCTGCACCCATCTGCCGCTCGTTCTCTAAGTTAAACCTCTTTTTATTCTCAATAGCGTGACAAAAAATGCAAGTCTCTATTCAGCAACTAGTTTAATTTCTGGCCAAACATCAAGCCAGTTTTGCTGTAGGCGACACTCTCTGGCAGATGGAAAAAATCATCATAAAAGATGGCCGCTGAATGACCGATACCTGTTAACAACCAAAGTGGGGTGGCTAATCCTACCGGCACATTATCCACCCGATTGATTTTATCCGGTCTCGTCAGGTCGTTGACCACCACGGTGACTTTCGGTGTCAGCAATAATGCGGTGACGCAAACAAAGGTAAAACCCCAGGCAAAAAGCCCTTTTAGGTCATGGGTTTTTACGTAAGTCATGACGCAGGTTAAAATGCCGAGCGTTTCTGCCAGATAAAGCAACCCACCCCAGGTGCGGTGATTAACCATGGCTGCCACCGCATTCAAGGTTTGGGTCACCATATCGCCGCCACTAATAAACCAGGTATCTAACACCATTTACCCTCCAAACTGATAGTTACTCATCAATCGGGCAGACAAACCCGATGAGAGTTGCTGGCGCAAATAGTGCAAATTGCGCTCAAGCTCCAGCAGATGACTTTGATTAATCCGCATTTTGGTTAAGCGTTGTGCCATTTTCTCGCGCACGGTTTTAAGGCTTTGCTGAAACTGTTTGTTTTCTTCTTCGGTATTCAGGCTCCCTGCGCCGGCTACTTCCACCAAATCAATCAGACCGTCGATATAGCTGACCAACATGTCGCTGGCGATGTATTCGGAAAGCGACGTGACAATCGATTCATCGAGACTGAGTGAGGCACTGTCAATCACGTAGCGCAGGATTTGGACGCGGGTACTGCCAATCAAAGCCGTTTCCTTATCGGTTAACGCCGCATCGGTGGTGGATTTTTTAAACAGGCTTGACAACAACTTTTGGATTTGTGCTATCATGCCATGGCTGGCGGTCACTGTGATTTTGCTCTTTGTCGGTTTGAGGCATTGCGTGACATCATCACAACGATACACCTCCGTTGTGCCACCCTTTAAAATAGCGTCCATGACACTGTCACTTGCGCCTAGCCCTGGTAAAATCGACAATTCTCCCATATTGCCATAAATCACGGTGCCGACCAGCGACATCATGAGTTCCTTTAATTCCCTGTCTGAACTTATAAACTGATTGATTTTCTCAAACGCACTCCAGGTTAAATTGCGATTGCGTGGTATCCGTTTTTTCTCTTCGTCATTGGCGTGGTTAAACACTTTATTGCTTTCATTGCCCACGCCACAGCCCTGGCGGGACGCTGCCCAATCGGCAAAAACGCTATGGTTACCCGCGATATCCTGACAAATATGTTGGGTGTTGGCCTGATTTTTTGGCCACAGTCCCCCGATAATCCCTTGTGCCGCCTGACAGGTAGAGATATTGGTATTGTTAATATCGGTCGCCAGCTTCTGCAGATAATCCTTAACTGCTTTGACTTGCGGCAGCGCGGTTTCTAACGCCAGGTCAAAGGCGTAACCGGCGGCATTACTTAAAATCTGTTTGGCCATCACTTTTATCTGGTCGGAATTAATAAAACTAAATGACCCCAGATAGGCATCAATACCGCCACAACCGGATTTTACTTCGGGTAACGTCACTGAGATAAGCTGAATTTGTCGTACGGGATTACGCAGAAACAGTGACCCACCCGTGAGATAACCGGCTGCCTGTCCCTGCCACGCCGCTGCTTGCGTGACATTTGCGCCACTGCCGCTATTGAGCTCCTGAAAAAATTTGTTTAAATCTTCATTGATAC
>NZ_NHNG01000419.1:0-2045 GCF_002287155.1 Arsenophonus sp. ENCA | reverse complement strand
CATCCAAAATCTCTGTGACAATAAATGCCCTACGTTCACCAATTTGCTTGAGATAATCGCAAAGGGAAACAGAACCCTCCAAGATAGGTAGATTTTGCGCTTTGACAAACTTACGTTTGGTGTGAGAAGGCGATTCCAGTTTGCGAGTAAATACGGTCATAAAAGATCTGCGTTTAAAACGAATAAAGCAAATTTTAATCGATAACATGAGCTTTTGCGACAGCCTCTTTAAAGTGGGCAATAAATTTTGCTGAATCAGCAACTTCTTCGATTGCACAAAAATTTTTATGGCTATACTTCGGGTTGTCTAGGTCTTTTTCAAGCTGCTGGCGTATTTTTTCATTATCACTCATACATTGGATACTAGCCCTGATATAGTCATCATTACTATCATTTCCACTACCAAAAATATCAGGGTTATCAGATATATATTGGCGAAAAGCCATGCCTGTCATAACTGCACAAAAAGCGCCATAAGAGGTGGTTGGACTATCAACTATCTCATTAGCTTGATATACAGTATGTTCTGCGATCTGTAATCGATAATTCCATTTACCATATACATTACGTGGATCAACATCAATGGTAAAATCTTTTTTGTGTTCAGGTTTGGCTAAATCAATCAATCGTTCAAATTTCAGTAGTTGTTTATTTGGTGAAGTATCATGGCATGCCGGCTGATTAATATGATCAAATAATATCTCTATTGCTTGCCGCTTCACGCCACCGTGAAAAAAGTCTTTAATCCGATCCCATAACCCCATATTTTGCGCTTCAGCCAATGTTTCTGCATTCATAACGCGATTAAGTCGACTTTCACTAAAGTTATAATTGTAATTATTGCCTAAATTCAATATGGTAGACATGCATTGTACTCCTATCAAAAACAAATTTTTTAGTAATTTATTTCATATAACAGGTTTACTTGTTAAGTTTTATACTTAATATTCTATTTTTGTTGAAAGAAATCACTAGCAAAACTGTTTATTTAACGATAAGCATTATTATGCCTACAAACTATACTAATTTTTAGGATTGCTATATCGGGTATTACACTGATTTTTGTCACTTTCATATCCCAAGTACAGCGACATTTATTTTGTCAGGCTAAATTTAGCTAAAATGAAAAATGGGAATATTGAGCTTAACCTGACTAATATCTGCAACAACAGATAAAAACCAGATTAAACTTTATTGATTGGATAAATATCGATCAAATTAAACGCTTAATTTAGTAATAACTTGGTTAAATTGCACGGTTAAAATAAAATATGTGATAGTTTAAAAAATTATTTCAACTTATTTAATAGATCAATACGAAGCTGCTCCATATGGGCAATTTTATGACAAACCTGTTGACCAAACTGGCGAAAATTATTTTCCTGCTTTTTCCATTCTAATTCTAAATCCTGCTGTAACCCGCTTAGTCCCCCCAGCAAATTTTGCAGCGACTGGTTTGTATCACTACCCGTCAATAATTGCTTACGCCCCATTTCATTAATACTATCTTGCAATATTCCACCTAAACTTTCATTGAGCAAAATACGGCTGTCAGCTTCAATCGTTTTTAACTGCTGATGATGAAAGATCAAGCTATCGGCGCGTTGTTCAATAACTTTATCAATCTGCTTATCCAAATTTTGTTTTAGGGCACCTCGAAAAACTCAAGATTTTCAATTAACCCTTGGCTTTCATTCTAAATAATTAGATTTTTTTTGATTATCACGTTACTGATTCTATCGCACATTGCCCTGGCTAGGGCCATTTGACCCATTCTGGGCGTCAGAAAGCCACGATGCACGCGCTCTGGAAGTACGCCAACCGCTTTAGGTTGTAACATGCTGCCATCATCGTCATGGCAAAATTAGCGCGCACCTGTCCAATGGTGCGGATCAGTTTTCTACCCATTTGTTCCATCGCCGCAAATGCATGTTCAACCCGTGCCCTAGTCTTTGCAATCCTGTGGTTTCGCCCTTGCTGAGTCTTGGACAACGGTTTGTTTCGATGGCCTTTACGCTGAATCTGGCTCCTATAGCCGTTTGCCT
>NZ_NHNG01000163.1:0-2049 GCF_002287155.1 Arsenophonus sp. ENCA | reverse complement strand
CACTGCTTACTTGCAAGAATATTTTATAGATATCTTTAATGCATGGATAACCGGACAAAATATGAACATCCTGATTTTTTCTTGTTTTTAAATTTATACTTCTTTTTTAGAGACTGCGAAACTCGTGATTTAATGCAGTCGAATTGATGTTATATTGTTCACTGATCCCTGCTAGTCCACCGGCCTTTGCAAACCCTTCGGTACCTAATGACACTATTTTTGTTAACATCTCATGGGTTATGTGATTGGATATGCCATATAAAAAATATTTTCCTCGAGCCGTGAGAATGCCATTTTTATTAAGATAACTATTTAAGGTATGCAAATTCACGTTATATTGTTGACTAAACCTTCTCAATCCACCGGTCTTTGCGATCCCTTCGGCACCTAATGACACTATCTCTTTTAATAGCTCAGGGGTTAATTTATTGGATTTACCACCTAAAAAAACTTTCCCTCTAACCGTAAGTGTGCCATCCGCATGGAGGTAATTATTTAAAGTACTCAAATTGACATTATATTTTTCACTTAGCCTTTTTAGTCCACCCGCCTTTGCGATCCCTTCGGCACCTAATAACACTATCTCTTTTAATATCTCAGGGGTTACTAATCTTATTTTTTCTCCATTTACCATCGTGTGAGCTAGATGAGTATTTTCAGTGAGTGAATTATGAGGAATATTATTGGACTCGACTTTTCTTTCTAAATTACCATTAGTTATCTGCTGTTGTGTAAGTTCATTGCCTATAAAATATGAAGATAAAGCCTCATATTGGGGATAGAGACTGAACCAGATATCAAAAGTACTGTGGTTAGAGGAATTCATATATTTATTTACTACTTGTTGATAAGTTCGTGAAAGATTTTCTGCCACTTCTGGTTGTAAAGTATTAAGATTACTATAGGGTGCATGCAATAAAACCACCCGTTCTGGATCTACCGGGCCTAAGATATGTGTTTCATCAAAACTTATTGCTCTTTCTAAACTCCCTGTTACAGAAAATAGCAACGCTATAACACTAGTGTCAGGATCATCAAAATTCTGTTTCAATGAAACCGCTGGTAATCCAAGCGCGGCAATAGCAAAAACAGCATAGGCTTGATTGCCGGATACATATCGTACAATTTCATCATAATTTCCGGCAACAATGGTTGTTTCTCCTTGTTTTCCAATCATTGGGTATAAGGAAGTAAAGTCATGTGAAGGTTGAAATCCATTTATTTCAGGCTGTTCATTTACCGGATCGAGGACAACCTGAAATAGTAACGGAAAATTATCGCGAGCAGTTAGTCCGTTAGGAAGCAAGCGAGTTTCCCCTTGAATATGAGCAGAAGATGATATTAATTGCTGCAACAGCATGTTGGGTGGATCATTTTTATTGGGCAAAGCAACATGAGCAACCGTTGATAAATTAGTTATTGGAAACACGTCACGAACTCCATAAAAAATAGAATATAAATAAAGAATCAAGCATAGAAGAAAAATAATTATTGTAGTAATCCAAATTTGATCGGATAGTCAGCCACTTTATTGACGCAGGATCCTATATTACCGTTGTTATTATCAATAAAACTTAAGTGGGTATCATCCAGATTAATGGAGTGGCGACATATAAATTCTATAGAGGCTCCCAGCGGTATGTTTAGCCAAGGTGTTTTTTGCCTAATTTGCCGTTGCTAACAAAACAAGATTTTTAATTTACAATAACCCATGGTAGCGATACTAATCAGGAAATCACCTATTTGCTAAACTTAACGGTAAATGGTGAGAAAGCTGTTGTGCTGGTGGATGCGATGTGTCTGGTGACTGCATTTATTTCTGACGTGCCGGCAAACTTGCACGACGCAATCGTGACGGTAGCGTCACCAGACAACGTCAGATACCGTCTTTCTCATCATGATGCAAGAGCTATATTTTCATCGAAAGGTATGCCAGATTTTAAGACACCATAAGCTAATTGGAGTAATTTTCGCATTGCCGCGCAGATGCCTACTTTACCTCCTTTGTGGCGCAATACGAGCCTCTGCCACTGTGCTTTTATTATCGGG
>NZ_NHNG01000413.1:0-8059 GCF_002287155.1 Arsenophonus sp. ENCA | reverse complement strand
ACTTGTCGATCGTCTGTTGGTGATACTGGTTTGCAAAGAGGTCATTCTTAATGGCGCTGCGTTTCTTCATGGTGGTTAGCTCAGTAGACCAGCTTCCGATAACTTTATCAGCAAAATCAAACTCGGCTTAGGTTTTTCGAGGTGCCCTAATATCATTAGGCAAAGAGGAGCCCATATGGATTAATAATAGCGGAATATAGTTGGCAAAACTGCCGGCTTGTAAAATTATTGGTACAGCCGGCGCTGGCGATCTCATGGTGGCTGCATTGATTTATAGTTTACTGATGAAATAAATCCTATAAAGAAACATTCCGTTTAACCAGGCTATTTACACAACAAACCAAAACTCAGCTAAAAACAATCAATCTAACAACCATATATAGACTAAAATTTGAACCTGTTTTTTACTTACGACGCCATACGGTTCCTTGCGGACTATCCTCTAATATAATGCCCATTTTAGTCAGTTCATCACGCGCTGAATCAGCCTGCGCCCATAATTTGTTTTCGCGTGCATCATTACGTTGCTTAATTAATGTCTCAATTTTTTCTATGTCAGCGCTGTGAGAAACTTGTGCTCGACTTTGTAAGAATTGTTCAGGATCCTGTGTTAATAACCCCAAGACATTGGCTAATTGGCGTAATTGTACTGCTAATCCATTCGTCATTGTCATATCATCGACTTTCAGTCGATTAATTTCTCTTGCCAAATCAAATAGAACTGAATAAGCCTCCGGCGTATTAAAATCATCGTTCATTGCTTGCATAAAACGCCGCTTAAATATTTCATTATCAGTAGATATAAAATTATTAGTATCAGTATCTCGTAAAGCGGTATAAAGACGCTCAAGCGCGGTGCGAGCCTGCTTTAAATTTTCTTTGGTATAATTTAATTGACTACGATAATGCCCTGATAATAAGAAATAACGCACTGTTTCGGCATCATAATGTGTCAATACATCACGAATGGTAAAGAAATTATTTAATGATTTTGACATTTTCTCCCGATCTACCATAACCATTCCAGTATGCATCCAATAGTTTACATAGGGGCCATTATGGGCACAGGATGATTGAGCTATTTCATTTTCATGATGAGGAAACATCAAATCTGCCCCACCACCATGGATATCAAAATGTTCACCCAGTTGTTTACCATTCATGGCTGAACACTCTATATGCCAACCTGGTCGCCCATCTCCCCAAGGAGAAGACCAACTGGGCTCATTCGGTTTAGACATTTTCCATAACACAAAATCTAATGGATTACGCTTGGCATCCGTGACTTCAACCCGCGCTCCAGCTTGTAATTGCTCGAGATCTTGGCGGGATAATAGTCCATAATCAGGATCGCTATTAATAGCGAACATGACATCACCATTGTCTGCAATATAAGCATAGCCACGCTCAATTAGGCGCGCAGCCAAATCAATAATTTCTTTAATATGGTCAGTTGCTCTTGGTTCAAAATCGGGGCGCAAAATATTTAACGCATCAAAATCCTTATACATTTCAGCCAACATGCGTGATGTCAAAGCGTCGCATGTTTCATTATTTTCAGCTGCCCGTTTGATGATCTTATCATCCACATCAGTAATATTACGCACATAAGTCAGGTCATAACCAAGATAACGCAAATAACGGCTAATCACATCAAAAGCGACAAAAGTTCTGCCATGACCAATATGACATAAATCATAAATAGTAACACCACACACGTACATGCCAATTTTGCCTGGGGTAATTGGTCTAAACTCTTCTTTTTGACGACTTAGTGTATTATAAATTTTTAACATTGAGACTTTTTCCATCATCAGCCGGTACATGCGGTAAATGGTTTATTTTAATTACATGACTATGCAAGAGGCCATTGCTACCAATAAACACAACTATTGGAGCCCTATATTCTGAGTTATGCAACTACAAGGCGCAAGGAAATTATTCAATATTCCACAAATACTGACGCAATTAGCCCAATATGGTATAAAATAGTTGATCTACTTTAAATTGATTACTTTGCTTTTTGATTTTTACATTACTTATAACGATTTATCAGGATAGTGATTATGGTAACTTTTCACACCAATTTAGGCGATATTGTCATTAAAACTTTTGATGAAAAATCGCCCATAACGGTAAAAAATTTTTTAAACTATTGTCGTGATGGATTTTACGATAACACGATTTTTCATCGCGTTATTAATGGATTTATGATCCAAGGTGGCGGTTTTGAACCCGGAATGCAGCAAAAAACGACCAAGGATCCAATCAAAAATGAAGCGAATAACGGATTAAAAAATAACCGTGGTACGCTCGCGATGGCTAGAACCAATGATCCACATTCAGCCACAGCACAATTCTTTATTAATGTTGTCGACAACGACTTTCTAAATTTCCGTTCAGAACAGCAAAATGGCTGGGGTTACTGTGTTTTTGGCGAAGTAGTTGAAGGAATGGATATTGTTGATAAAATTAAAGGAGTCGAAACAGGTCGTAGTGGCTTACATCAAGATGTACCAGTTGAAGATGTTATCATCAAACGCATAACGGTTAACGAATAATTACAAACTATGGCAATCTTATTTATTGCTGATTTACATTTAAGTGAAAAAGAGCCGGCTATCACTGCCGGTTTTCTGCATTTCTTACGCGAACAAGCAAGCCAAGCTAAGGCTTTGTATATTTTAGGTGATTTTTTTGATTATTGGATCGGTGATGATGATCCCAGCCTGCTACATGAAGCTATAGCGCAAGAACTTAAGGAACTGCAAAGTAAAGGTGTTCCCTGCTACTTTATTCATGGTAATCGTGATTTTTTGCTGGGTAAGAGATTTGCTAAAGAAAGTGGCATGATTTTATTACCAGCAGAGAAAGTATTAACGCTACATGGCCATAATATCCTCATTTTACACGGTGATACACTTTGTACTGATGATATTTCCTATCAGCGTTATCGAAAACGAGTATATAATCGCTGGTTGCAACGGCTATTTCTAGCGCTTCCATTATCTACCCGCCACTGTATCGCTGAAAGAATGCGTAAGAATAGCCAATCAGCCACCCAACTTAAGCCAGAGTATATTACCGATGTTAATGAACAAACAGTAATTGAAAAATTTCGAAAATATCAAGTCGATTGGATGATCCACGGCCATACGCATCGACCTGCTATCCATAAAATTAATGTTAATGGTAAAATATTACACCGAGCGGTGTTAGGTGCCTGGGATCAAAATGGCTCAGTGATCAAAATAACGCTTAAAACTATCGAACTGCTTCATTTCCCTTTTTATTAACGTTTCCCATCTCAGCTTAATCCTGTGATGAAAAATTTAGGCAAACGTTTTTCTTCTTTATCGGCCATGATATGATCTCTCTTAATTTGCCATCAATAAATGACTTAAATCCAGGAGCAACAAATTAATGATCGCTCAATTTGATGCACAGAAACCGTCACATTCCAACGCCAAAATTGCCATCGTAATGGGCTCCAAAAGCGACTGGAGCACGATGAAATATGCAGCCGATATACTTAATGAACTAGAACTACCCTATCAAGTAGAAATTGTTTCTGCTCATCGCACGCCAGATAAACTCTTCACCTTTGCTGAACAAGCAAAAGAAAAAAGATTGCAGATTATCATTGCCGGTGCTGGTGGAGCCGCACATTTACCCGGTATGCTAGCAGCTAAAACGTTAGTTCCTGTTTTTGGCGTTCCTGTTGTAACAGCGACACTTAATGGTATTGATAGCCTTTATTCGATTGCTCAAATGCCAAAGGGCATTCCAGTGGCTACCTTCGCAATTGGTAAAGCTGGGGCAGCCAATGCGGCATTACTGGCAGCCCAATTTCTTGCTGGTACAGATAATGAACTTTATGAGCGTTTATCAATCTGGCGTTTAAAACAAACTAATGACGTCTTAAGCAATCCCGATCCACGGGAGGTGGAATGAAATCGATTTGCGTCCTTGGTAATGGCCAGTTAGGCCGCATGTTACGCCAAGCAGGAGAGCCGTTAGGTATTCGTGTTTATCCTATCGGTATCGATGATAAATTAGAAACTATCCCCTATCAACACAGCATCATAACAGCCGAAATTGAGCGCTGGCCCGAAACGCCGCTTACCTGTGAATTAGCTCGCCAAGCTAGCTTTATTAATCGCGATATCTTTCCGCAACTGGCCGACCGGTTTCCACAAAAGCAATTGCTAGATTCTTTAGCCTTAACAACAGCTCCCTGGCAACCTCTTAATAATCAAACACAATGGCCACAATTATTTACCGAGCTAGGCGATTTTGTTATTGTTAAATGTCGTACTGGTGGTTATGACGGCCGTGGACAATGGCGTATCACACCGGATAACCTATCAATACTGCCAGCTGAGATTTATGGCCAAGCAATTGTCGAAAAAACCATTCCTTTTTTAGGAGAAGTTTCACTCGTTGGTGCTCGTAATATAAATGGCCAATGTGCTTTTTACCCACTAACATACAATCTACATCAAGAGGGCATACTACGAGCAAGTATCGCTTTTCCTCAGCCAGATAAAAAATTGCAAACTCAGGCAGAATTGATGCTGTCGACCATTATGACAAAATTAAATTATGTAGGTGTGATGGCAATGGAATGTTTTATTTTAAATGATAAACTGCTAATTAACGAATTGGCGCCACGTGTTCATAATAGCGGTCACTGGACACAAAATGGCGCATCTATCAGTCAATTTGAACTCCATCTGCGAGCCATTTCAAATCTACCAATTCCTACCCCTAATATAGACACTACGGCAGTCATGATTAATTTGATAGGTACAGCATTAAATCCTGCATGGTTGTCATTACCTTTAGTTCACCTACATTGGTATGAAAAAGACGTTCGTCCAGCGCGCAAAGTAGGCCATCTAAATTTGTGTAGTAACAATCGGCAAGCGATAAAAAACTCATTAAATACAATACAAACCTTACTTCCTAGTGAATATAACGATAGTATTCGATGGCTAAACACAAAATTAATGCATTCCCCACGACACGATGAGTGAAAATAAAAACAACTACCATGTTGAATAAGCTAGTTTATTGTTAAGCTAACTGTTTTCATGGAATAGTTGTCTGCTTAGGAGTCATAATGCCTGCACAACAACAAATATTTGGTCCAATTTACCCATGGTATATGTTAGTTTTATTGGGATTAATTTACTTCTTATCAACAGCCACCACCTTTACTTCTCTAGGTGTCGTACTGCCTAGCATGATTAATGAATTCAATTGGAACTGGGCAGAAGCAGGACTGGGGTTCACGATATTAGGATTAACCTGTGGTTTATCAAGCTATCTGCCCACCTTAATGATCCGTAAACTGGGTCTTCGAATAACATTATTATTCGGCCTTACTATTTTTATCCTTGGCTTTTATTGCCTCTATTCTACCGCCAGTTTATTTCATTACTTTTCTGGTACTGCCTTGTTAGGCATTGGCTTTACTTTTTTAGCAACGGTGCCAGGTACTTATGTTATTTCGCGATTGTTTGAAAAACAATCGCTTGCTTTTGGCTTCTACTTCACTATTGGTGGCTTAGGCGGTGTGGTAGGCCCTTGGATCTATTTTCTGGCAACACGTTTCTGGGGTTCATGGCGCATACACTGGGTCATTTCAGCGCTTTGTTTGGCCATTGTTGTTTTTATTACACTATTAACCTTACGCGAAGGCCAACGTGAAATTTCACATGCCAAAACGATCGCTGACAAATTGACACAACACTCTTCAGAAACAATCTACAAAACGAAAGAAATATGGACTGCCAGTGGTGCCCTACGCACCTGGCAATTTTATATCATTGCCGCTAGCTATACCGCCTTTCTTTGGTGTTGGTGCGGGATTACCGTTAATAGCTTTGCCGTTGCCCACATCATAGAACAAGGTTTTAGCGAAACAATTGCCGCATCTTCCTTAAGTGCAATGGCGTTTATCAACGCCTTCTCTCGCCTGGCTGGAGGTGCAGTCGGCGAGCAGCTAGAACCCAAAAAATTATTAATAAGCAGTCTAATAATTATTATTTGTGGACTTATTATTGCTCTCAGTTTTGCCACAACCTGGCTGTGGCTAATCTTATTTACTATTGGTGTTGGAGTCGGTTATGGCATGACCTTTCTAGCCTCAAGTGTTTTACTGGCTAACTATTTTGGTCGAGGTCCATACCTGGAGCTTTTTTCTGTCATGAATTTACTCTCTACTTGCGCCTGTTTTGCCCCATTCTTCGGCGGAATAATTAAAGATTATACAGCGAGTTTTACGCCGGCATTTTTAATTATTACTATTCCTGTTTTTATTATTTTATTACTAACATTATTAATGAAACCGCCAGTGCAGCGATTGCCTCAAAATTACAAATTGTAATTAAAAACAGACTTATTTTACTTATTTAGCGCTTTATCTGTTGGCATTAAGAATCAATACTAGTATGTAGCATGATAATTTTATTGAGATCAAAAACCATGAAAAGAGTGATTTTTATTACTGGAACCTCAAGTGGTATTGGATTATGCGCTGCCAAAATTTTGCTAACCAAAGGTTATCGAATATTAGCGGGTTGTCGTAAAGAAGCCGATTTAATTACCATGAAAACACTAGGCTTTGAACCGATTAAAATCGATATGGATAATGCAGAAAGTGTAAAACAAGCAGCCCAACAAGTTATCGAATTAATTAATGGCCGATTATATGCCTTATTTAACAATGCCGGTTATGGTGTCTATGGCTCACTGAATACCATCAGTCGACAACAACTAGAGCAGCAGTTTTCCACTAATTTTTTCAGTATCCATCAGCTCACCACTTTATTACTACCGGCCATGCTACCTTATAACGAAGGGCGTATTATTCAGACCAGCTCTGTGTTAGGAATTGTCTCTTCTGCTGGTCGTGGAGCCTACGCGGCCAGTAAACATGCTTTAGAGGCTTGGTCAGATGCACTTCGTCTTGAACTAAAAGGATCGGGTATACAAGTTTGTATTATCGAACCTGACCCAATTAAGACACGTTTTACTGACAACGTCGATCAAACCAATAAAGATAATCCGGTTGAAAATCCAACTATCGCTGCAAGGCTAGCATTAACGCCAGAACACGTTGTCAAACGACTACTCCATGCATTAGAGAGTCCCAAGCCCAAAATTCGCTACCCAGTAACACTATTAACTTACGCTATTGCCTTTATGAAACGTCTATTACCTGATCGGTTAATGGATAAATTTTTAACATAACAAATATCTTTTTCCCCTTGAAATAACCAAGTTTGAGCTTATTTTATAGGGATCACCGAACATAATTTAAGAGAAACATCATGCTAGCAGCTGCTTATGCCATCGACGTAAACGAATCTAATCTGCAACAAGTCATCGAACAATCAATGACGCAACCGGTTGTTTTCTATTTTTGGTCACCACAAAGTCCTCATTGCCAAACCTTAGGTACCACGCTGGATAAATTAGCGGCTGAATATGCTGGCCAATTCACGCTAGCAAAAGTCAATTGTGACACCGAGCAAATGGTTGCCGCTCAGTTTGGATTACGTGCCATTCCAACTGTCTATTTATTACAGCAAGGTCAACCGGTTGATGGCTTTCAAGGACCTCAATCTGAAGAATTTATCCGCGAAATGTTAACTCATGTCCTACCAACAGCAGAAGAATTAAAAATTACTCAAGCGACTGAATTAATGGCCGCTGGAAAAACTGCCGAAGCTTTGCCCTTGCTAAAAGAAGCCCATCAACTAGCGCCTAAAAATAGTGACATTAGCCTAACTTATGCAGAAGGTGCGACAGGAAGTCGTCTGACATATTGTTTTGAAAAAGGAATGGACAAAACCAGTCATCCCATTGACTGTAACCTACCGTGACAGGCGTGGCGGGCAACTGCGGGGTCTGAAGCTCACGGGACAATGTAACCTTGCATTGTAAAATGCGATAACGAAACCGTGAGGGAATAGTTATTACCTGCAAGCATCATGCGGATGAGGTGCTAGGTTTATCGGTATGGTTAACATATGTGAACTGTTAATAA
>NZ_NHNG01000244.1:0-620 GCF_002287155.1 Arsenophonus sp. ENCA | reverse complement strand
CCCCTCATTGACCGCTGACCATCGTACCCGTACCTATGCCGATGGTGCCGTGATTGAATATGAACCCGCCACCGGCCTATTGAAAGCAACGGGTATTGAACAAGGTTGCATTGAAGCAAAAAATAGCCTGACGGTGAGCGCAAAGCGAGTTACCGTCAAAGCGGCAGTGAATATTGAACTGGACACGCCGAATATTATCTGCACGAATAACCTGACCACCGCGTTACTGACCGTCACCCAAGGCGCTCAGATGGCGGGGGATGTGATCCACTCCGGCGGTACCTTGATGTCTAACGGCATTCGTGTTGATAACCATCGCCACGGCGGTGTTGAACGCGGCAGCGCCATGACGGAGGGACCGCAATGAATGCCATGGGGATGAACCGGCAAACCGGCCGATTTATCAGCGAAAATGCGCATATTGCCCAGTCGGTGCAAGATATTTTACTGACCCAGGTGGGCAGTCGGGTCATGCGCCGTGATTATGGCTCACTGCTGTTTAGTCTGCTGGATAAACCCCAAACCCCGGCATTAAGACTGCAACTGATGGCAGCCTGCTTTAGCGCACTTTTACGCTTTGAACCGCGGATCAGGCTGGAAAAAATTAATATCGAACAACA
>NZ_NHNG01000430.1:0-2078 GCF_002287155.1 Arsenophonus sp. ENCA | reverse complement strand
ATAGTAACAAACAAAGAGAATCCCACCCGTGAATACGTCAAATCTATCATGGATGCCCGTTGGTCTGTTGAAGTTTATCATCGAGAAGTTAAACAAAATTGTGGTATTGAACGCTGTCAGGCTCGCACGAGCCGAGCGCAAAGAAATCATATTTTTCTCGCTATTTCTGCGTGGTTTGAACAACATAAACGTCGTATATCTGAAAAAATAACCCTTTATCAACAAAATTGGGACGTAATCAAAAATGCTATTGCTGAGCACATCCGTGTTTTATTAGCGTACCCAAATTAGTTTTGTGCGAAACTCGTGTATAATTTATTTTAGGTTTGTCCTATTTAGATGAAATTTTTACTGTTAGGGATCTTTTTTATTAATTAAATTTTGTCCATCTTCTTGTTGCAACAGAAGGAAAATAAGTGAAGATGACAGAGTAATTATACCTATAGTAATAAATGTATAATGGAAATTATCAATATGATCACCATAAGGTAGCGATTCATAAAAGTGTAAAATTGCAGCGCTACTCGCAATACCAAAACTGATAGCAAGTTGTTGGGTTACAGCTAACATACTATTACCAGAACTGGCGTTGTTTTCTGTCAAATCCGCTAGAGTAAGTGTATTCATAGCGGTGAATTGGGTCGACATTGCCGCTCCCAGTAAAAATAAAGGAATTATCAAAATATAAATTGGCATATCAGGTGATTGCAATGAGAATTGAGTAATAATTAAGCCAATAATAAATGTTATGGTAAAAAGTGTTTTTTTATAGCCATATTGAGTTAATATTTTGGTCACAACAGATTTTGCCGATATTGAGCCTATCGCCATTGGAGCCATCATTAAACCAGCTGTAACCGCTGGGTGTCCAAATCCTACTTGCAACATCAACGGCATTAAAAACGGAATACAGCCTGTGCCTATACGGGTTATAACATTACCGGCTATACCGACAGAAAAGGTTCTTGTGCTAAATAAACTTAATGGAATAATTGAATAAGCGATTTTTCTTGCGTGTAATACATAAATAAAGAGTAAAAAAATACCGCCTAAAATTATAATTAATGGTGCATAATTGGTTAAATTTTCGTTATTAAAAAAATCTAAACTCACCGTCAACATTACAATTGCAGCACCAAAGAGAATAAATCCTATAGTATCAAAAGCGCGTTTAGGCATTTTAAAATCAGGCATATGTTTTAGTGCATATAAAATACCAAGTAAACCGATAGGGATATTAATAATAAATATCCAATGCCAACTGGTATAAGTTACTAAAAAACCACCAACTAAAGGGCCTAATATAGGTCCAACTAATCCCGGAATAGTGACAAAATTTAAAATAGGTAATAATTCACTGCGTGGGTAAGCTCTCAATAATGCAAGACGTGCAACAGGCATCATCATTGCACCGCCTATCCCTTGAATGATGCGAGAAAAAACTAAAAAAGCCAAAGATAATGACATTGCAGATAAGAAAGAGCCTAAAGAAAATAGACTAACTGCAAATATAAAAATTTTTCTTGTACCAAAGCGATCGGCTAACCATCCACTAACTGGAATAAGCAGAGCAACAGTTAATGTATAACTTATGACAGCAGATTGCATGGCTAAAGGAGAATGATTAAGACTTTTAGCTATCTCAGGCAATGCAGTATTTAAAATAGTTGCATCTAAGCTTTGCATAAAAAAGGCCATAGCTGCTATGACTGGTAGGCCAAACATATTTTGTATTGTTTTTAACATTCAATAACCTAAAAAATAAGGTAAACCGAAATAAATCAGATTTTAAAATAGATTATCTTTTATTTATTTTAGAAAATTATAGCACTAACAGATATCTAATGAATCATTACTTATATAACTTTGCGCGAGGCAATTGTTTCTAAATAATTCTAATGAATAAATTTAAAATTTAGATTCATAGCTCACTCATAACATAAATAAGATATTTTTGTCGAAAAAAACAGCAAACGACTAAAGTTTACAAATTATTGCTTGCCAGCTGCGTAAAACTGCCTATAATGTGCCCCCACTGAGTCAGTATAGAACGAATCAATTGAATTGAATTTTCTTGG
>NZ_NHNG01000623.1:0-2085 GCF_002287155.1 Arsenophonus sp. ENCA | reverse complement strand
TCAGTATTACGTTTGAGTTCCCTGCTGACAGTTGAACGAGAAAGCCCCAATTCTCTAGCAATAGTGGCCTGAGTAACACCGTCAATTATTCGTTTTTCGATATAAAAACGCTCATGTAAGTTCAAATGTTTTCCCTTCATACAACAGTATCTCTTATGGGGTCATTACAGTAATTTTATCTATGTATGACCAAGGATTTACTTTGTTGCATTTCGTTTGGGAATTGGCGGGGGTTTGGCACTGACGGGATATTAGTCGATGATGAACATAGCCTGGGAAATTATCGGCAAACTACAGCAGATGAAGTAGCTGAGCTGTTAAAAAATTCCCATTCGGTAATTATTGCTCCCGGTTATGGTATGGCGGTGGCTCAAGCTCAATATCCGATTCACGACATTACGGCAAAATTACGCGAAAAAGGGATTAATGTTCGCTTTGCGATCCATCCTGTTGCCGGACGCCTGCCTGGTCATATGAATGTATTATTAGCTGAAGCGAAAGTACCTTACGACATCGTGTTGGAGCTCGACGAAATAAATGATGATTTTGCTAATACAGACACGGTATTAGTGATCGGGGCAAATGATACCGTTAACCCAGCCGCACAAGATGATCCCAATAGCCCAATAGCCCAATAGCCGGAATGCCAGTCCTGGAGGTTTGGAAAGCGCAAAATGTTATTGTATTTAAACGCTCAATGAATACCGGTTATGCAGGCGTTCAGAATCCGTTATTTTTTAAAGAAAATACCCAAATGCTATTCGGTGATGCCAAAGTTAGCGTAGAAGCTATTTTGCGCGCTTTATAAGTTTTTTAATAATAATGGCCCTATTTGAATGGGCCATTGGGTTGTTAATCATTTGCTGGATTTATTGGACAGACAAAACCATCCGGTTTAATGGCCAATAAATCACATTTTAACTTATCAATGATCTGTTCAGCAGTATTGCCTAAAAACGCCGCTGAAATACCTGTTCTGCCTAAAATACCCAATACAACAATACCTTCATGTAATTCGTCACAAGTTTCAGAGTTTTTTCTCAGCGGATCCTTCAACAACATGGGTATATTTTTCATCAATGGTAAATCTTTGCCTTAATTTTTTCATTGCAACAAGATGCTGTGCCCGCAGAGCCTGATTATAGATATTTGGATCAAAATCTGGTAATTCAATAGCGATATTTATTGGCGCGACAGGGTAGGCACTAACGAGATGAATATGTGGATTTTTAACAATCTGATGGCTGATATTTTCCGTTTCCTTGATGAGTTTAATATTAAGTTTATCGTGATAGGATTCCTCATTAGATAAATTAACTGCAACAACAATAGCGCCATCATTAGGCCATACTTTATCTTTTACCATCCAGACTGGGCAAGGGCATTTACGGAGTAGATGCCTATCAAGAGAAGTGAATATCATGGCCTCAAAACGGTCATTTTGATGCGCCATTTTTAATAATAAATCATGTTTATCAGCAATAACTTCTTGAATAATCGCTTCATATGGTTTGTTATGCCATATTACTTTAATTTCAATATCAATACCGGCTTCTAAATAGTAATGTGCTTGCTGTTTTATCCATACTTTTCGCTGACTAATAACGCCCTTGCGCATAGCATTGCGTTCTTCAGGCGATAATAAGGTTGTCATGTCATAAGAGAGATCATAGATGGGCAAGAAAGCCTTAATGCGTCCACCATTGCGTTGTACTATATATACAGCACGTCGAAGTGCAGGTTGGTCATCCTGATTTGGATCAATAGCAACTAACAGATTACGGTAATTAGCCATAATGGTTCCTCTTAGAGGCTAGGCAACATTTATATCACTAAAGATAAACCAATATGGTTTGGGATAATAGATAGTAACATAGCCAAATCACAAAAAAATAATATGCTAATGGGCACCTCGAAAAACCTAAGCCGAGTTTGATTTTGCTGATAAAGTTATCGGAAGCTGGTCTACTGAGCTAACCACCATGAAGAAACGCAGCGCCATTAAGAATGACCTCTTTGCAAACCAGTATCACCAACAGACGATCGACAAGTTGGGTGACCCGCTGGTCAAGATCGAAACCTGTA
>NZ_NHNG01000725.1:0-622 GCF_002287155.1 Arsenophonus sp. ENCA | reverse complement strand
CGGTATGTTCTTTATGAGGAAAATGTCTTTTTAAGAGAATTTGATTCATATGAAATATTAGTGTTATTTGAGTAAAATAAAAGCATAACATGAAGACATTATTGATAATAATTATTTATCATCTTTCCAGTGTTCGTTTCAAATGGCCCATTCCCAGTCGAAACCCAACAAACCCATAAAACGTTATGCAGCCATTAGATGAGCTAAAAATACTTCATTTGGAGAAAAATAGCCCAACGATTTTCGTCCCCGAGTATTAAGTATGTGCTCAAGTTCTGCAATCTCGTTGTCCGTGACTGAGTTGAAGTCCGTTCCTTTTGGGTAAAAACGGCGGATAAGTCCGTTACTGTGTTCATTTAAACCACGCTCCCATGAGTGATAAGGCCTGGCAAAGAAGACATTAGCACCGGTGATCTCAGTTATCTGTTTATGCATGGAGAACTCAGAACCGTTATCGGCCGTCAAAGTTTTAAAGTCACAGAAGGTATTTGCTACAATGTCACGGAAAGCATCTACAACAGTATCAGCGCGTTTATTCGGTAACTTGCGGATAATAATCTGCTTGGTAGCTTTATCCGCTAGAGTCAGTAAGAATGACTTCTGATCTTTACCAAATACAGTA
>NZ_NHNG01000477.1:0-2096 GCF_002287155.1 Arsenophonus sp. ENCA | reverse complement strand
TTGATAGTTTATTTTTTTGATTTAAGAAAAAGTTATAGGGGAATATATTTTTTATTGTAGGTGTTTGCTGATCATTTCTCCGTCTTTAATCTGATTATAGTATTGATAAATTTTATTTGCATAGTGGAAACGATTTTTAATTGATGTATTGGTATTTTTCATTCCAGCGTTATACATGCCAACGGCTAGCCAATGGGCCCATTCCCAGTCGAAACGCAACAAACCCATAAAACGTTATGCAGCCATTAGATGAGCTAAAAATACTTCATTTGGAGAAAAATAGCCCAACGATTTTCGTCCCCGAGTATTAAGTATGTGCTCAAGTTCTGCAATCTCGTTGTCCGTGACTGAGTTGAAGTCCGTTCCTTTTGGGTAAAAACGGCGGATAAGTCCGTTACTGTGTTCATTTAAACCACGCTCCCATGAGTGATAAGGCCTGGCAAAGAAGACATTAGCACCGGTGATCTCAGTTATCTGTTTATGCATGGAGAACTCAGAACCGTTATCGGCCGTCAAAGTTTTAAAGTCACAGAAGGTATTTGCTACAATGTCAAGGAAAGCATCTACAACAGTATCAGCGCGTTTATTCGGTAACTTGCGGATAATAATCTGCTTGGTAGCTTTATCCGCTAGAGTCAGTAAGAATGACTTCTGATCTTTACCAAATACAGTGTAAGCGTCGTTAAATCCGCACATTTTTTTACTTCTCCTAATTTGTCATCATGTTCATCTCTAAAAATTGAGGAGAAATATTAGATGGGAGTTTACCGTACAGATGATGAATGGCGAGCCATCATTGAAGCTCAGAAATGTTCTGGATTAAATCCAACTCAGTATTGTCGTCAGAATACGATTACCCGCAGCGCATTCTGCAATGCAAAAAAGCGGCTTTATCCTGTGAAAGAACAGCCCACGCATTTTATTCACGCCATGGCGCCAAATGCGCTTATGACCTCCAGGGATGAAAAGTTGACGACTAAAATCTCCACGATAGAGAAGGCACAAACGCATTTGATTATCACCCTGGAGCTGTCTCACTGTACGTTACGGCTGACAACCGGAATTTCTCCGTGTTGGCTGGCAACCTTCATTCGCGAGATGGCACCATGAAGATGTTTGTCGAAGTGCCAGCCATTTACCTCTATTCAGGTCATGTTGACTTTCGTAAGAGTATCAACGGCCTGTTGCTGATTATCGAGCAGGATATGGCACATTCCCCTTTCGATGAGGCCCTGTTCGTCTTCTGCAACCGACATCGTGACAAGGTAAAAGCCCTTTACTGGGATAAAACCGGTTTCTGTCTCTGGTACAAACGCCTGGAGCAAGATTTTTTCCGTTGGCCTGCTGCCAGTCAAAAAACCTTACAATTGACCGAAGAACAGTGGTACTGGTTGCTCGCTGGTGTCGACCTGGCTAAAATGCGCCTGCACCAACCACTCAACTGCAGGATAGCCAGTTAAATTTTGCGGAGGATTTTGCCGCGGCATGGTAAAGTCACGTCATGAATATCTCGATAGATAACTTACCCAACGATATCAATTTGCTAAAACAGATTATCGTTGATTTTCAGCGCGAAAATCTTCATTGGCAGGAAAAATACCAAATTCTGCTGGAAGAGTTAAATCTTTGCCGCCGAAAACGCTTTGGGCGCAGCGCCGAGCCGCTTTCCCCGCAGGGTGAGGTTTTTAACGAAGCTGAAGTTGAGGCGGATCGACCCGACGCGGCGCCCAGCGATGACGAAGCCTGTGAAACCCAATTATCTGACGACAATGATAGTATTACGGACGATGCCGTCCCGGATGCAACTGTTCCTTCGTCTGCGAAAAAACGCCGCCCACGACTGCCACCCCATCTGCCGCGCAGGGAAATTATTGTTCACCTACCGTCCGGGGAGCAGGCGTGTGATTGCTGCCATCAGCCGATGCACGTGATGGGTGGAGAAGTGCGTGAAGAGCTTGAGTTTATACCTGCTCACGTGCAAGTTACCCGTTATATCCGTGAAAAATACGGCTGTCGATACTGTGAGCAACATGGCACAGAAGGTAGTGTAAAGGTAGCCCCTCCGCCGCCGGCGCTTATCCCTAAGAGTTACGCCA
>NZ_NHNG01000476.1:0-2097 GCF_002287155.1 Arsenophonus sp. ENCA | reverse complement strand
ACATAAACGTCGTATATCTGAAAAAATAACCCTTTATCAACAAAATTGGGACGTAATCAAAAATGCTATTGCTGAGCACATCCGTGTTTTATTAGCGTACCCAAATTAGTTTTGTGCGAAACTCGTGCAAATTATGGATGTAGGCACGATTGGTATTATGACCGATTTAATTATGCTAACTTCTAAATTCTTAATTGCGCTGTTACTAGGCAAATATTTTTTCAAGTTGGATAGTCAAACCACCATTTTGATTGGAGCCGGTAGTAGCATTTGCGGCGCAGCTGCGATTTTAGCAACCGTCGTTATTTTTGGTACCTTGGCTATTTTTCTCTATCCGTGGTTTTATCATCTAAATCAAATACATCACTGGTTTTCACTTGATCCGGCTCAGTTTGGTATTTTTGTTGGCTCGAGCGTTCATGAAGTTGCTCAAGTAGTTGCTGTTGGCCATGCGATCAGCCCTGAGGCAGAAAACAGTGCAGTGATCAGTAAAATGATCCGCGTTATGATATTAGCACCATTTTTATTGATATTATCAGGTTATCTAAATCGCAAAATGGTAACTAGCAATTTATCGCAATCAAAGCCCACTATTGTGATCCCTTGGTTTGCAATAATTTTTATTATCATTGCATACATAAACTCTTTTCATTTATTGCCACAAATTTTAGTTCAATCCATTATTACCCTTGATACTATTCTATTATCTATGGCGATGGCTGCACTTGGATTAACTACACATATAAGTGCAATTCGACAAGCCGGGATCAAACCACTGGTGATGGCTTTGTGTCTTTTTGGCTGGCTAACTATCGGTGGGTTATTTATAAATTCATCGATGCAATCTATTTTTCATTAACATCCGATAAAATTTTGTTTTTTATCTCCCCTGTCGTTAACAAACTGACATTATTAATGCCTAAATGACTTAAGCCTATGCATTTCATTTTTTAAGCCAATAGTGTCATAATTAAAATAAAATTAGGAGAAAAAAATGAAATTTGTTGGAGCCCACGTCAGCGCTGCTGGCGGTGTTGATCAAGCCGTACTCCGTGCCCACGAAATCAATGCCACAGCCTTTGCTCTTTTCACAAAAAATCAGCGTCAATGGCAAGCTCCACCACTAAAACCGGAAACAGTTGAACAATTCAAACTAAATTGTGAAAAATATGGTTTTGATCAACAGCAAATTCTGCCACACGACAGCTACCTTATTAATTTAGGCCATCCTGAAACAGAAGCACTGAAAAAATCACGCGCCGCTTTTTTGGATGAAATGCAACGCTGTGAGCAATTAGGTATTACTTTGCTCAATTTTCACCCAGGTAGTCATCTGAATAAAATTAGCGTTGATGTATGCCTCGCCCGTATTGCTGAGTCAATCAATATTACTTTAGCGCAAACTAAAAATGTTATTGCTGTGATTGAAAATACTGCCGGTCAAGGCTCTAATTTAGGATTTAAATTTGAGCATCTGGCAGCGATAATTGAAGATATTGAAGATAAACAGCGAGTTGGTGTTTGTTTGGATACTTGTCATGCTTTTGCAGCAGGTTACGACTTACGAACAAAAGAAGCTTGCGATAATACTTTTGCCCAATTTAATAAAATTGTCGGTTTTCAATACCTACGAGCAATGCATTTAAATGATGCCAAAAGCCAATTTGCCAGCCACGTTGATCGCCACCAAAGCCTAGGAGAAGGTAATATCGGTTACACAGCTTTCAGCTATATTATGAAAGATAACCGCTTCGATAATATACCTTTGATCCTAGAAAACATCAATCCTGGGCTCTGGCCTCAAGAAATCGCCTGGTTAAAGTCGCAACAATAACCAATCTTCAGCAAATTTATCGTTCTTACAATACACGAGTTTCGCACAAAACTAATTTGGGTACGCTAATAAAACACGGATGTGCTCAGCAATAGCATTTTTGATTACGTCCCAATTTTGTTGATAAAGGGTTATTTTTTCAGATATACGACGTTTATGTTGTTCAAACCACGCAGAAATAGCGAGAAAAATATGATTTCTTTGCGCTCGGCTCGTGCGAGCCTGACAGCGTTCAATACCACAATTTTGTTTAACTTCTCGAT
>NZ_NHNG01000806.1:0-2097 GCF_002287155.1 Arsenophonus sp. ENCA | reverse complement strand
AGGTAACCATCTGGGCAGATACCGGTTTTCAAGGTATAGATAAACAGCATCCTAATACACAAATCCCAAAAAAAGGAACTCGAAAAAGACCTTTATCGCCTGAACAAAAACAAGAAAATAAAATAATCTCGGGCATCCGTATTACAGTTGAACACGCCATCGCGGGTATCAAGCGCCTCGGTTGCATGACCCAAATTTTACGGAATCGTAGACCCTTTATTGATGATACCTTCTTACTCCTTAGCGCAGGTCTTTGGAATTTCCATCTCAGAACAGCGTAAAATTTACTTCAATCACCGAAACACCCTTATTTCACTATTAAGCAACACGCTTATAGTGGCGATCCAGATATCGGTGGCCTTTTTGCCGCAGCTCGGGCATCCCCGACCTTTACAGCTTTGGTAAATAAGGCGCCGATGTGGACAATGGGTATTCTCACAGCATAATTCGCGGCTTCCCATAAGTGGTGTGCCACAAGCTAGCATTTTGGTGACAACTTCTACTTCAACAGGCCTCAGTGGGTAAGTGTTTAGCAGTTCGGCCCAAGCACCGTTTCGCTGAAACAACGTTTTTAGAGGGCGAGGAGTGAATTCAGAAAGCACGGGGGTAATTTTATATGATTTCCAGAAGTTCATATGATTTCCAGAAGTTCAAGGTACCACCATTCTACCCGATATCGATTTGCAGCCGCTAGGCTGCTTCCTTGAACTCATACATAACTATAATTTAACTACGCGCGCGCGAGGCTGAACTGTGGATAACTTTTTTGGCTATCGACACATGAGACTATCGTGTGAGCGTGCTAAATGTTGCATCTTATGCTCTTCCGCTTCCTCGCCAAGACAGACTCGCTTTGCTCGCTAATCTTGGCTTGCGGCGAGCGGTGAGGGTTAAAATGAAATGACTATCGGAATGGATAGCTAAAAATCAATTTCTAGCCACCTAGAACACTCTGTGAGACGTTTTTACCTTCAAGACATAACTAACCACAGCTTCAACATTTGAATAGCTTATAGAGCCCCACGTGCTGTAACGTCCTTTTGTCTTCGACCCTTAAACATCTGTATCGCTGCAAAGCCTGTAAAAACCAAAACCCGTCTGTCAGGACAGCGCAAGCGCCTTAAGGTCAACAGCAGTCTCAGTTTGTACGGCTCCCCGCTCCAAAACCTAGCTTTGCACTGCTTAAAAGAGTTGGTTACACTTACAAAAAATAATGAGGGATATCAGCTATGGGTCAAGTCGCCTTTGATACACAAGAATTTGTCGAAACGCTAGAAAACGCGGGCATTGCGAAAGAACATGCTAGAGCAATCTCTCTTGCTGTACGGAAATCTCACGAGGTGGCAGACGTAGCAACGAAAGCTGATATCGTTGAGTTAAAACATGAAATTGCAGAAGTAAATCGGAATGTTGCTGATGTCCGTAAGGACATGGAACATCGATTTGAAAAAGTTGAGTCTCATATGGAGGCTTTAACCGATAAATTACTGATAAAAGTTACCAAGGTAATTATTTGCTGTGTTGGTTTGGGTTCAACCATCGTGACTCTGATTATAAAGTTCCTGTAAGCCTCTCTACGACGTTCAAATTCAAAAGCGCTCATTGGGTTACCTACATCGAGAAAACGCCGTACAGCGAATATTGGGTGGCTTAAAATCGATTCCTGATGCCTACTCGAAGTCAAATCTGGCACTGAACGCGACAACCCTCATTGGTTAACTGGAAAATATTTGTAGATGCTAGCCAATGAAACGCCATACAGTAATGCAAGCTGTTTTCTGCTATGACCATTCGCCAATAATTTTAACGCCTAGGAATTTCAAAGATCCTGAGGCCGTATGAAATAGGGATCACAGCGCCAATTCCCAAACGAAATGCAACAAAGTAAATCCTTGGTCATACATAAAACTAGTTGCTGAATAGAGACTTGCATTTTTTGTCACGCTATTGAGAATAAAAAGAGGTTTAACTTAGAGAATAAAGGTTTGAAATGATCAACAAAGAGCGGCTGTTACGAGATAATCGTTTATGTAAAGCAATCATTGGATTATCAGTCGAAGAATTGAAAAATTTAGCCGCTGAATTTTCAGCTTGTTA
>NZ_NHNG01000447.1:0-2100 GCF_002287155.1 Arsenophonus sp. ENCA | reverse complement strand
CGGAAAATAGACGTGTTTATATTTTGGCTCATACGCAAACTGACGATTTTGGCAACATCAGAATGAAAACCGTTGGAAAGATGGTTGACCAGGTTATCGTCCCAGAAAGTTATTTTACAATAGTGCTGCGAGCTACAGTTAATAACGGAAATTATTTATTTTCTACGCAAAGTAACGGGCGCGACTGTTGTAAAAGTCCAATAGACATGTTTAGCGATACTTTTATTGAAAATGATCTCAAATCCGTTGATGAGACGATCTGTGCTTACTACGGTATTACTTCCACAAAGCGAGTTGATCAATGAATAATATAACATTCACTTACAATGCAGAATCTGCGTTGGCTGCGGGTAAAAGCGGATTTATTACGGAATCGGGCGCTTATGTTGTTACGATTCAGGAAGCAAAATATGTCACCAGCAGCGGCGGCGCTGAATCGATTGAATTTTCGGTTGAGGCGGATGATGGCAAGAAAGCAAACTACCTCAACGTCTACTGTAAGAAAAAAGACGGTACGCCAAATCAATATGGTATCAACATGATCCACGCCATTATGGGTTGTGCTGATGTCGGTCAATTAACAACGAAAATGATTAATGTCCATACACACATCGCCCCAGAGCTTACCAATAAGCGCGTTGGGCTGGTATTGCAAAAAACGCTGAAAACAAAAACGAACGGACAGGATACTTATAGCTTCGAGATTATCTTGCCCTTTATCGCACAAACACGACAAACATTGGACGAGCAATTTAACGGATTACCTGCGCAAACAATCGATAAGAAAATTGCCACGCTACAGGATAAAGATGAGAGGAAGCACGCCCCAGTAGGCTATCAGCAATATCAGTCAGAATATCCGGGTGATGATATTTTCTTTAACAACTAATAGCTTGTTAATGAACAAGTTTTAGAATAGCTGTAAGCGCACCTATTGCTAAAATTAACATGCCTCCAAGCCTTACAGTTAATTGTAAACCAAGTTTGTCAAAGCGATTTTCCATATCTTTGCGAACATCGGCAATCTGAGATTCAACTTTCTCAAAGCGATGCTCCATATCCTTGCGGACATAGGCGATCTCAGCGGATAAGTCCTTGCGAACATCGGCGATGTTGCGGCTCACTTCGGCGATATCAGCCTTAGTAGCTACATCCGCCACCTCGTGAGACTTACGCACGACGAGCGAGATTGCTCTTGCCTGTTCTTTGGAAATGCCAGCAGTCTCAAGCTCTTCTGACGCCTGTAATGTATCAAATGCAACTTGGCCCATAGCTGTATCTCCTTTTGGTCAAGTGTAACCGTTTTTAATGCCAATCTGCAAATTTTGCAAGTTAACAACCCTTTAATGCCTTTTAACCATATCCGTTTAACTATGGAAAATTGTTATGACCAAAACACAATTAATGCTATTTAAGTCTGCTGATTCTGATGTTGAGCTATAGGGAACGCTTTACCAAGGCAAGCCTGTGTTCTTTGCGGTTGAACTGGCTAAGGCGCTGGGCTATGAAAAGCCCCACAACACATTAGATACGCACTGTAAGTCATTGATTAAACTTAATTGCCCTGAAACGGAGGAATTGGGACTCGGCTTTAAACCGAAAGGAATCATCCTTGCGCCGGAATCCGACCTCTACCGCCTGATACTGAAAAGCAAACTCCCCTCTGCCGAACGCGTTCAAGATTGGGTATGCGAAGAAGTTTTGCCAGCATTGCGCCAGCAGGGAAGCTACAGCATGAAGTCGGCACATCGTGACGAAGGTAGCGGCCTACCAGAGTACCGCAAGGCCCGAGCCATGCAAATCCAGATGGAGATAGCCGAAAAAACCTTCCAATGGGCTACAGGACTTTCCGATGCTGCCCGTCAAGCTGTTATCGCTGGACTGATTAACCCTATAGCTAGGTGTGAAGTTATTCCCTTGCCAGTACTTGAAGAGAAAAGCTACACAGCAACGCAAATCGGTAAAATGTTCAATAAACTAGTTGCTGAATAGAGACTTGCATTTTTTGTCACGCTATTGAGAATAAAAAGAGGTTTAACTTAGAGAATAAAGGTTTGAAATGATCAACAAAGAGCGGCTGTTACGAGATAATCGTTTATG
>NZ_NHNG01000334.1:0-2105 GCF_002287155.1 Arsenophonus sp. ENCA | reverse complement strand
ACATAAACGTCGTATATCTGAAAAAATAACCCTTTATCAACAAAATTGGGACGTAATCAAAAATGCTATTGCTGAGCACATCCGTGTTTTATTAGCGTACCCAAATTAGTTTTGTGCGAAACTCGTGTAAATATTTAAACAATTAATCAACAAAATTAACGGCTATATTTTATCTTGCCATAATATAAAAAACCTCTGTTGTCGTGAGTAACAGAGGCCTAAATTTGTGGTTAATTTTATTCTACAATGGTTGAGTTTGTGCTTCCGCTGCAGCTAGCGCAACCATATTAACGATACGTCGTACCGATACAATCGGCGTTAATATATGAACTGGTTTTGCCATTCCCATTAATACCGGCCCCACAGTGACGCCATTAGAACTGGTAACACGAAGTAAGTTATAACTAATACGCGCAGCTTCCATATTAGGCATAATCAGCAAATTAGCCGATCCTTTTAATGTACTATCCGGCATAATATCTCGCCGAATGTTTTCAACTAATGCTGCATCGCCGTGCATTTCTCCATCAATTTCCAACTCAGGATCGACACGTTTGACCAATGCCAATGTTTTACGCATTTTTTGTGCTGATGGACAGTCTGAAGAACCAAAACTTGAGCGAGATAATAGCGCCACTTTAGGCTCAATACCAAAACGCCTTACCGCCTGTGCCGCCATCAAGGTAAGTTCCGCCAGCTCCTCAGGGGTTGGATTATCATTCACATAGGTATCTGCAATAAAAGTATTGCCCGTTGGCAACATTAGGGCATTCATTGCACCCGCTACTGAACTATTCTGCCGGAAGCCAAGCACATTTTTTATAATGGTAAAATGTTGATTATAACTACCAACAGTACCACAGATCATGCCATCGGCTTCACCTTGGCGGATCATCAACGCACCAATTAAGGTTGGGTTATTGATCACTTCTCTACGGGCCATTTCCTGCGAAACACCATGGCGTTTCATTAATTGATAATATTGTTGCCAATAGGTTTTAAAACGCGGATCATTTTCATTGTTAATCAACTCAAAGTCTTCACCAATTTTAATTTGTAACCCAAGCTTTTCAATCCGCTTTTCAATCACACTGGGTCGACCAATTAAAATCGGATAAGCCAAACCTAAGGATATTAATTCTTGGGTTGCATGCAATATTCGTTCTTCCTCACCTTCCGCTAATACAATCCATTTTTTTTCTTTGCGGGCCAGGGAAAAAATCGGCTTCATAAATAGGTGGGTGCTATAGACAAACTCATTAAGTTTTTCTATATAAGAATCAAAATCTGTAATTGGTCGTGTTGCTACACCAGATTCCATTGCCGCTTTAGCGACTGCTGGCGCAATTTTAACAATTAAGCGCGGATCAAAAGGTTTTGGGATAATATAATCAGCACCAAATTTTAACTCCTGATCACCGTAAGCAGAGACAACAACGTCATTCTGCTCAGCTAATGCCAAATCAGCAATTGCCTGAACACAAGCTAGTTTCATCTCTTCATTAATCGTGGTTGCTCCAACATCCAGCGCGCCGCGAAAGATAAAAGGAAAACAGAGTACATTGTTTACCTGATTAGGATAGTCAGAACGCCCAGTGCAGATAATTGCATCAGGCCGTGCTGCTTTTGCTATTGAAGGAAGAATTTCTGGCTCCGGATTGGCTAATGCTAAGATAAGCGGTGCATTAGCCATCGATTTTACCATTTCCGCAGTCAACACACCCGGCGCTGAGCAACCTAAGAAAATATCCGCGCCTGGGATAACATCCTCTAGAGTACGTAAACCATTATCTTCAATTGCATAAGCGGCTTTAGTTTCATCCATCACTTCATCGCGGCCACGATAAATAACGCCTTTTGAGTCACAGACAATGATATTGCTACGATTAAGACCTAATGCAACCAATAAATTCATGCAGGCGATAGAAGCAGCACCTGCACCTGAAACAACTAAGCGAACCTGGTCAATTTTTTTATTAACAATCCGTAAACCATTCAATCTTGCGGCGGTTGAAATAATGGCAGTACCATGCTGATCATCATGGAAAACAGGGATTTGCATTTTTTCACGCAGTTTTTTCTCAATATAGAAACATTCTGGTGCT
>NZ_NHNG01000185.1:0-2106 GCF_002287155.1 Arsenophonus sp. ENCA | reverse complement strand
ATCGAGAAGTTAAACAAAATTGTGGTATTGAACGCTGTCAGGCTCGCACGAGCCGAGCGCAAAGAAATCATATTTTTCTCGCTATTTCTGCGTGGTTTGAACAACATAAACGTCGTATATCTGAAAAAATAACCCTTTATCAACAAAATTGGGACGTAATCAAAAATGCTATTGCTGAGCACATCCGTGTTTTATTAGCGTACCCAAATTAGTTTTGTGCGAAACTCGTGATCTTTTTTCTTCAAATTTTCAACCCGTTTTTTAATTGATTCTTTATCCATGAATGCCTCATTTAAATTTTAAATCGTCAGTATGTTAGTAGAAAAAGCGCGACCCGTCGGGTGCGACAACACCTGACAGGCCGCCAACACACAGAGGATACCTGTGAGTCAACCGTGGCGCTTTCCGTTCTCGAGAACAGGAAAGAGTCTACACGAATTTCCATTAGTGAAACAGGCTTACAGACAATGACCCAACATTTTTTACCAATACTGCCCTGGATAGGCGGTAAACGGCGGCTAGCAAAACAGATTTTACCGCGCTTTCCTGAGCATACCTGCTACGTGGAGCCGTTTTGTGGCGCAGCCGCGCTCTTCTTTATGAAGTCACCCAGCAAAGCGGAAGTGATTAACGACATCAACGGCGAGCTGGTCAATCTCTATCGGGTGCTGAAACACCATCTGGAAGAGTTTATGCGCCAGTTTAAATGGGCGCTGGTCAGCCGGGCGATGTATCAATGGTTGAAAATCACCCCAACCGAAACCTTAACCGATATCCAGCGGGCAGCCCGTTTCTATTACCTGCAAAAACAGGCATTCGGCGGCAGGGTAGCGGAGCACACCTTTGGTGTGACCACGACCAGTGGGCCACGCCTGAACCTGCTACGGATGGAAGAGGAGCTGTCGCTGGCCCACCTGCGATTGTCACGCACCACCATTGAACAACTGGACTGGTCAAGCTGCATTGCCCGTTATGACCGCCCGTACACGCTGTTTTATTGCGATCCGCCGTATTGGGACACCGAGGGGTATGGGGTGGATTTTGGTCTTGAACAATATGAAAAACTGGCGGAGATGGGACGGGATTTAGCCGGAATGATGATTATTTCCGTCAATGACATTCCTGAAATGCGGGACGTGTTTCAGGGCTTTGCGATGGACAGCGTCCCGATCCGCTATAGTCTCAACAGTAATCAGCCCACCCAACGGCGTGAGCTGATTATTACCGTTAAATAACCTCATTCGCGGCCACGAATGGGGAAGGGTTAAGCGCGGTGACGGGCGGCTTTTTTCTCTGCCATGGCTGCCAGTGTACGTTGTGCTACCTCGCGTGTTTCACCGGGAATGTGTCGGAAGGTCGTCAATAAAGTCGCTTCCTCCTCATCGCGCACAACATCAAGTGCACTGGCTTCATCACTGCGCTCGCCGGTCATCACATAGTTGAGGTCAACCCCTAACGCTTTCGCCGCGATTAAGTAGCCCGCATCAGGATGGCGTTCACTTTTTTCGTAGTTGTACTGGGTCAGTTTTTTAACCCCACAGCGTTCCGCGAACATCTCCTGGCTCAGTCCCAGCCGTAGACGTTCCGACTTCAAGCGGTCTCCCACGCCTTCCAGTGTTAGTGTCACCCACTGCTGGGTATCGAGCGGAGCCTGTTCATCGCTCGCGGTAGAGATAGCGGTTTTGCCAGCCAGTTGCTGACTTAACTGTTGTAACTGCTTTTCTTTTTCTGCTACCAGTTGCTGACTTCGTTTAAGGGCTGCTTCATCCTTGCGTAACGCGGCTCGTAATTCTCGTACCGACATCCGATCAACCTCGTCTAGTGTCAGGCCAGCTCGGCGAGGTCTTCGTCATCTTCCAACATAAGCTCAAATAATTTCGTTTTCCCCAAAAGCGCCAGTGACGACGCTTTTGCTGCAAGCGTCGGACTCATGTACTTCAATGAGGCTTGCATCATTCTTTGCGCTGTTCGTTCAGGAATACCTAACCGCTCACGAACAATTTTTTCAAATTCTCCATGCGGTTCATTCTCCTTGATAATAATCAGTCGCTTCCCCGCTTCCAGCATGGCCTCGGCACTCTGTGCCATATAGAAGCGCGCTTCATG
>NZ_NHNG01000281.1:0-2115 GCF_002287155.1 Arsenophonus sp. ENCA | reverse complement strand
AGGCAAACGGCTATAGGAGCCAGATTCAGCGTAAAGGCCATCGAAACAAACCGTTGTCCAAGACTCAGCAAGGGCGAAACCACAGGATTGCAAAGACTAGGGCACGGGTTGAACATGCATTTGCGGCGATGGAACAAATGGGTAGAAAACTGATCCGCACCATTGGACAGGTGCGCGCTAATTTTGCCATGACGATGATGGCAGCATGTTACAACCTAAAGCGGTTGGCGTACTTCCAGAGCGCGTGCATCGTGGCTTTCTGACGCCCAGAATGGGTCAAATGGCCCTAGCCAGGGCAATGTGCGATAGAATCAGTAACGTGATAATCAAAAAAAATCTAATTATTTAGAATGAAAGCCAAGGGTTAATTGAAAATCTTGAGTTTTTCGAGGTGCCCATTAGATGGTCAGGAAGTTAATAAAGTTGCGAATGGCGACAGTTACTTTACCTTTAAGGCACAACTGGTTGATGAATTTGATAATCCTATTAAGGTGGCGGATCTGGATATCAGCTGGTTGCTAGATGATGATAAAGCTGAAGATGCTTATTTATCGGCAGCATCAAGTCAAACAGATAAAAACGGCTTTGCCAGTATAGAACTCAAAAGCACTATTAAAGCAGTGGATAATGTGGTCGTCAGCGCCCAATATGGTACTGCGGCTAAAATAAATGCAAACACACCCGTTAACTTTATAGCCGATATTGCTACGGCCAGAGTTGGTAGTGTGACATTAGTCGATGATATCGTTAGTAAGGTTGCTGATGGTAATAACCATTTTACCTTTAAGGCACAGCTGGTTGATCAACATGAAAACCCGGTTAAAGTGCCAAATTTAGATGTTAACTGGCAGCAGGACATGAATGGTAATGATGTTATCTTACCCGCTAGCAGTAAAACTAATAGTGATGGGCAAGCAACGATAGAACTAAAAAGTACCAAGACGGCAGTAAATAATATTACAGTCAGTGCACGGTATGATATCAGTGAGAAAAAAGATGCCGATAAGCTAGTTAATTTTATCCAGGTTTCTTTTAAAGAGCTTAAAATTAATGGCAAATATTTTGACCTGAATGCAGGAATTCCGACTATTGGCTTCCAGGGTGCGACATTTGACATCATTACTAATGGTGCGCCTGTTAATGAATTCAATTGGCAGAGTAGTGAAAGTTGGGTTTCCGTTAAAAATGGAAAAATAACTTTTAGTGGCGATGCTAGCAATAATTCAAAAACAGTCATTATCACGGCAACCCATAGCTCTGGTGGTGAGCCAGTTAAATATGAATTTACACTTAAAAAATGGCATTTATATAGCCAACAAGAGATGAATTGGAATGATGCTAAAGACTGGTGTGCTAATAAGGGATTGACACTGCCAACTGTTGCACAACTCAGTGCTGGTCAGTTTGTAAGAGGTATTGATTCACTTTGGAGTGAATGGGGTGACGTACGTTTATATAATTGGAATTATCATATGTACTGGACATCTGAAACATCAGGTAACAATGTTAAAGCTGTTGGTATGGTCAGTGGTTATATAAATAACAGTGGTGAAGGTAAGAACAATCGATTCTTTTTTACTTGTGTTCGCGATCTTTGATGAACGTTAATTAAACGCTTATCCTATTTAGCGAATATTAACACGAGTTTCGCAGTCTCTAAAAAAGAAGTATAAATTTAAAAACAAGAAAAAATCAGGATGTTCATATTTTGTCCGGTTATCCATGCATTAAAGATATCTATAAAATATTCTTGCAAGTAAGCAGTGTAAGATACTCTAGTTTGGCGTTATCAGAAGTCAGCCCATCGCCTTTATCTCATGACACGGTTAGCCGATGGTTAAAAAGTAGATGTTTCCGCCCTAAAGACCTATGGCGATTAGTTGAACCTTCTATAGACAAAAAAAGCCCTTGTGTACTAATTGCCGATGATACATTGATTGCCAAAACACGTAGTAGAAAAATAGAGATGGTTCATTAAACTAGTTGCTGAATAGAGACTTGCATTTTTTGTCACGCTATTGAGAATAAAAAGAGGTTTAACTTAGAGAATAAAGGTTTGAAATGATCAACAAAGAGCGGCTGTTACGAGATAATCGTTTATGTAAAGCAATCATT
>NZ_NHNG01000431.1:0-2115 GCF_002287155.1 Arsenophonus sp. ENCA | reverse complement strand
ACATTTTCCAGCCTCAGCCAAGCACTGCTCAATACGGACCCTTTTAAATGTATTCTGTGTGGCGGGAAAATGGTCTATCAGCGGGTCTTGTATGGGCTGGTAACAAAGGATCTGGTTGCTAACGCAGTGGAAATAGCGCGAATGCGTTACGTGATGTAATGCAGGGAAGATCTGCCTGAATTCAGCAAATTCGTTCAAAAATAAGTCGATTAGCCAACAAATAATGATCTCACTCCCTCTTGTGCTGAAAAAAACAGCAAATCTTACCGACTGTGATCCCTATTTCATACGGCCTCAGGATCTTTGAAATTCCTAGGCGTCGAGCTATCTACGGTGCAGCGACAGTCGATGCTGCTGAGTCTGCTCTGGAGGCATTCTCAGCCAAATGGGATGAGAAGTACCCAACAATTAGTCCGTCATGGATAAAGAATTGGGAACGGCTAATCGTTATTTTTGACTTTGCTCCTGAAATCCGTAAAGCCATTTATACCACCAATGCGATTGAGTCACTTAATGCCTCATTGCGTAAAATTACTAAAACACGGCGAGTTTTCCCAACAGATGAATCTGTCCTTAAGCTGCTTTATTTAGCGTTGCATAATATTTCAATAAAATGGACGATGCCTATTAAAGATTGGAAACCCGCCATGAGTCAATTTATGTTAATGTACGGTGATCGGATTACCAGCTAACGCAGGAGCCATTTACACAAAAAATTTTACAGACCCGATTTATTAACATTCGTTTTATCCACTTTCGCATAAATATCACCATTTATTGGTCCTTTATAATATTCATTAGATGACATTTCTGACGAATTAAATTGAATGCTCTCATAAATAGGTTCATTGCTTTGATTATATGGTTCTGCATATATGGGTTCATCGTTTTGGTCATATGGTTCAGAATATATAGGTTCGTTATTCAATTCATCAGGATAGGCATAAATATTTAAATCTTTTAATTCCTTTATCTCATCATTAAATTCTTTGGCAAGGTTTTCTTGTGTATTTCTTCTTATTTCGTTAATTGATTGAGAAAAATGATAAATCCACTCATTTTCTGTTCCTATTACACGGGTAATATCCAAACCATCAATAGAGTCTAGCGAGGAACGTTGTGCAGCATAATAATCAAAACATTTCATTTGTAATGCAATCCATTTTTGGGCGAAACGCTGATTAACAGCCATTTCTTGCTTTGTTTCTTCGTCCAATAAATGCAGATTGATTCTTCCCTGATTTGCTGAAGTAATACCTTCCAGTTTATTTTGCTTATGGTCATATTTTACTTGATTTAACGCTACATCGAGACCTTCACGGATAACAATATTGTGGTCTAATAACTCACTATTATTAGTTAATTCTCTTTCTTTTAAAGAATAAATATCTTTTTCAGTGAATCCATAAACCAATGTGCGTTCATCCATGACATCTTTAATGGAAAAAGAAAAAATATATGCACCATCTTCGTTTGGAGTAATAGATGCCTGAAATCTATCCTGATAAACAGGGTATGCCATTTCCTTAAGTTGATAAAACGCAGTCACTTTTTTTAAAATAAATTCAGTATCAGGTTCATCATTGCTATGTGTTAACTCATAAATTTTCCCCAACGCTTCACTTGTGTTGGTTCCATAAAACCAATCTTTAATTTTTTCCCATATGCCAACATGTGTAGCTTCTTCTTTTGATGAACTATTGATAGCGCGCTGGATATTTTCATCACTAAGCGTTCTATTGAACAGGAATAACGAATTACTTTGAATAGAAAGTGACATAATCGCTCCTTTTTACCTCAAATTTGTTTTTATTATTACAAACAAACAGGTTATATTAAATACGCTATTTATTCATTACGTGTCCGGCATTATAATCCAGCCATACAAAAACGCACCCTATCTTAATCAGGTGCGTTTATTTTTTTAATTAATAGCACCTTTTATGACCAATCATAAGAAAACGGCTCAAAATCGATTACAGGCGGTTTTAGTTACCGTCTTGAAAGTCAACCTTAAACACTAAAAATAACCCATGGTTATATTCCGCTTCCTCGTCCGTTCGCTTGCTCTCGGACTCCGGTGAGCGGATAGAGTTAGCTTAGAGGAGGTTTTGT
>NZ_NHNG01000266.1:0-2116 GCF_002287155.1 Arsenophonus sp. ENCA | reverse complement strand
TCACGGGCTTGCCTGGGGTTGACCACAGCGATCTCAAAACCTTCAGCCTGAAGCGCACAGGCCACGGCGGCTTCAAGTCCTCCAGTGGCTTCCATCAGCACAAGCGCAACGGCGTGCTTTCTCAACTCAACAATGATGGAATCAAAACCGTCAGCGTCATTGGCAACCGAAAATTGCTCAATTGCGCTGCTGGCGGCAATGTCCAGCGTTGCTTTCGAAACATCGATACCTACACAAAATGGACTTGGCAGACTCATTATTACCCATCCTTGCAAATGCGTTATGGAGTACGGACAACTGTTCGGGTTTAAGATGAGTGGCTCAGTGTATGCGCCATTAGCTGACTTACGGGCTATGAGCCCTAGGAGAAATCGGGCTGCATACACCTTGCCAAATTCACTCGTGGCTATTTTAAACCCTTTTCAAGATACAAGGTGATATTCATGTTTGGGGACATATTAAAGGTAATGTCACAGTAACTGAAGGAACTATCCACATCATGCAAGGTGGAAAAATTGAAGGTGAAATTGAAGCGCCGGATATGATTATTGATGGTTTGGTTGATGGCGCTTGCTTGGGAAATAACCTGGATATCCTGGAACATGGTGAATTGCGAGGGATCAGCCGAGTCAGTCATATGTCAATTAAGCGTGGTGGTATATTCATAGGCCAATCTGAGAAAATTGAGCATCAATCGGAAAAAGTAATAAAATTAGAAGCTATTGAAGATATACCTAAAAGTAAATGAGCATTTTTTGCTAACGTGATAGAATGCGGTGTTATATTGATAGTGAAATCTTTTTCAATTGGTAATGCATGGTTATTATCCTAAAGACTCCTCGTTTAATTTTAAGGGAATGGCGAGAAGCTGATCGGCTCCCTTTTTATCGTCTTAATAGTGATCCTGATGTTATGCATTATTTCCCACACTTACTTTCAAAAAAACAAAGTGATGCTTTCATTGAAAGTATTAGACAGAAATTTATCCAACAGCAAGGTTGGGGATTGTGGGCGGTAGAGTTGCGAGCACAGAAGCAATTTATTGGATTTGTAGGACTCAATATTCCCGCATATGATCTACCTTTTATGCCTTGTACTGAAATTGGCTGGCGATTAGCTAAGCCATTTTGGCGGCAAGGATTGGCTTATGAAGCTGCTCGTAGCGTATAGATTTTGCTTTTTTGCAGCAAGAAATGCCTGAAATTGTCTCTTTTACCGCTAAAATTAATCGTCCCTCTGAAAATTTGATGAAAAAATTAACCATGGAAAAAGATACGCATAATTTTTTACATCCGGCGTTACCATCGGCTCATCCCCTACAGGAACATATTCTTTATCGACTCAATCAGCAGCAGTGGTTAAAAAATACTGATAATTTTACTACTAGCCATTGTTAATAGCTCTATTATAATTATAGAACGCTCTTGATTCAGCGATCTCTTTATCTAATTGATGACGTTTTTAACCTTGTGCTCGGAAGGATGGATGTGAGAGGTTCAAATGAGAAAAGAATTCGTGATTTGGGAGCAGCTACTAAAAAAATTATTGAGCTTTAATTTAAATATAATAATTAAGATTTAACAGCTTTCATCATTATAATTTTCATGCCGAATATTATATCTAACTATATGATTTTAAATAAATATTAAAAACAAATCAATTCGCTTGATATAAACGATTTTTTACCTTTTATTAAGGAGGATTTAGTCATGAATAAATATACCTTTTCACTACTGGCAATGATTTTAACGGCATCATATACGATGGCAAATGATAATTTGGCCGAGATAATGGCGTCTTATCCAGCAGTTGAAGAAGATGTGCAACGATATGCCATTGAACTACCTAGAAAAGAGAATGAAAATAATTTTATGGTAGAATTTTTCATTGGTAAATCAATGCTTGCTGATTGTAGCCACCGTGGATTACAGGGGCGTTTTGAGAAAAAATCTGTTTCATGGCAGAATGATTATTATGAGTTAAAAGAAGTCACGAGTTTCGCAGTCTCTAAAAAAGAAGTATAAATTTAAAAACAAGAAAAAATCAGGATGTTCATATTTTGTCCGGTTATCCATGCATTAAAGATATCTATAAAATATTCTTGCAAGTAAGCAGT
>NZ_NHNG01000370.1:0-25661 GCF_002287155.1 Arsenophonus sp. ENCA | reverse complement strand
AATGGGTCAAATGGCCCTAGCCAGGGCAATGTGCGATAGAATCAGTAGCGTGATAATCAAAAAAAATCTAATTATTTAGAATGAAAGCCAAGGGTTAATTGAAAATCTTGAGTTTTTCGAGGTGCCCTATATTCAATTTAGTTTTATTATAACGAATTGATAAAACAATATGCTAGTGATGAAGCCAATTGTCTTCTTAGAATGTTTCTTTATTGTTAATAAAATATTAAAAATAAAGACCAAGAAAGAAAATGAAGATCCCCAATTACACTTAATGATAAACTAGCTTTAGTCGCGAAATCCGTATTACGAATGGTATTTAACAAAAAACTTTTATGTTGGAAAATATCTCAATCTAGTACTAATGATAATTATCAAAATCACATTATAAAACAGTATCTAAGTTTTGTTTCTTTTTTAAGCAAAAATAATACTTTTGGCAATTAAATTTTAGAAATTCACCTAAAAAAGGATAAATAACATGGAAAAGTCGATAGAAAAAATCATTTACGCATCAAGATGGCTACTTTTTCCTGTTTATATAGGACTATCATTTGGATTTATTTTACTCACTTTAAAATTTTTTCAGCAGATAATTCATATCATTCCTGAACTTTTTACTATCACTGAATCAGGATTGATATTAACGGTTTTATCACTGGTTGATATTGCACTGGTTGGTGGGCTTTTAGTTATGGTGATGTTTTCAGGTTACGAAAATTTTATTTTAAAAATGACCGTTGATGATAAACATCAAAAATTAAGCTGGATGGGCAAAATGGATGTCAATTCCATTAAAAATAAAGTTGCCTCATCAATTGTTGCTATTTCTTCGGTTCATCTTTTACGACTGTTTATGGAAGCTGAAAAAGTAGCCGATAATAAAATAATGTGGAGTGTAATTATCCATTTGGCTTTTGTTTTATCTGCCTTTGGCATGGCTTATATTGATAGAATGAGTAAAAATACCAAAAGCTAATGAATCGAGTTAAATCATTCTCCCCAGTGCTATATAACAATAGGGAAAAATTATCTCCTTTACGCCAGGGTTAGATAAACATATTCCGATAAATTACAGTAAAAAATGGTCAGTTAATTTGCGTTATTTAACAATATTTAAAGCCGTTGCAATATTAAACTACTTAAAGCAAAACATTTTAATCGAAAATAGAGCCAACTAAAGAACAATTTGTGATCCAGAAACAGTAACAACTCTCGACCTTTAGGCCGAGAGGATATCAATGTAGCTTAAAATTTAACAAGTCATTGCCTGAAATAGATCTGCCTGCTGATGTGGAGTGATTGTTTTTGTTTACATGCTATTTTCCAATACAGAAGCTGGAAAAAATACGACCTAATAAGTCATCGGAGCTAAATTCCCCTGTAATTTCACTTAATGCCTGTTGAGCCAAACGAAGTTCTTCTGCTAATAACTCACCACAGTGAGCAACCACTAACTGTTGATAACCTTGCTGTAAATGCTCTGCGGCAATACTAAGTGCTTGAATATGACGTCGTCTGGCTAAGAATCCGCCTTCTATATGATGATTAAATCCAATGCTTTCTTTCAAATGTTGACGTAATAAATCAATACCTTCTTTGCGATAGGCTGACAGGCGAATAAGTGAGTAATTACTAACTTTTGTTATTGTTACTGGTTCATTAGTAATATCGACTTTATTTCTAATTACCGTAATAGGTAAAGATTTCGGCAATCGCGCCATAAATTCCGGCCAAATCTGCTCAGGTTCAGTTGCTTCTGTAGTGGTGCTATCCACCATAAATAATATATGATCCGCTTGCTCTATTTCTTGCCAGGCTCGCTCAATACCTATTCTCTCAACTTCATCTGTCGCTTCACGTAAGCCTGCCGTGTCAATAATATGCAGAGGCATACCATCAATATGAATATGTTCACGTAATACATCTCTGGTTGTGCCAGCAATATCCGTTACAATCGCCGTTTCACGGCCAGATAGCCCGTTTAATAAGCTAGATTTACCTGCATTCGGTCTTCCTGCAATCACAACCTTCATGCCTTCTCGTAATAAGCTACCTTGATAAGCTTGTAAACGCACACTATCCAAATGAGCTATTACCTGATTCAATTTTGTTTCTATCTTACCATCAGATAAAAAATCAATTTCTTCATCTGGAAAATCAATTGCAGCTTCAACGTAAATACGCAAGTTAGTAAGCGCTTCCACCATTTCATAAATCTGCTGTGAGAAAACACCCTGTAACGAATTTACCGCTGAACGAGCAGCCTGCTCAGTACTTGCATCGATTAGATCAGCAATAGCTTCCGCCTGAGCTAAATCCATTTTGTCATTAAGAAAGGCGCGCTCAGAAAATTCACCTGGATTAGCAATCCGGATCTCATTGATAGCTAAAATCCGCTTAAGTAATAAATCAATAATGATAGGCCCACCATGCCCTTGCAATTCAAGAACATCTTCACCAGTAAATGAGTTGGGGGCAGGAAAATAGAGGGCAATTCCCTGATCTAACACTTTGCCATTGTTATCATAGAAAAGCAGGTAATCCGCATAGCGAGGTCGAGGTATTTTACCTAAAACAATGTGGGCAACTTCAACAACTTTTGGCCCTGATATTCGCAAAATACCAACACCACCACGTCCAGGAGGGGTTGCCTGCGCAATAATTGTATCATTGGTATATATACTCATTTTACTCTCAATTCTTACCGTAAATATGATTAAGGCGGTCTAATGACCGCCTTAATACATTTTCTATTTTGTTATTTCTTCAATTGCAAATAACAAAATGCCAAAACTTATTTTTTATCGCGACTATGTAGGCCACGCTTTTCTAATCCACGATAAATAATTTGTTGCTGGATAATCGTCACCAGGTTACTAACGATATAGTATAAAACCAAACCTGAAGGAAACCACAAGAAAAATACCGTAAAAATAACCGGCATATAGGTCATAATCTTCTGTTGCATAGGATCAGTTACTGTCGTTGGCGACATTTTCTGAATAATATACATCGTCAAACCCATTAACAACGGTAGAATATAGTATGGATCCTGCGCTGATAGATCTTGGATCCAACCAATAAAGGGAGCATGGCGCAGCTCGACAGAACCCATCAACATATAATATAAAGCTAGGAAAATAGGCATCTGAATCAATAAAGGCAGACAACCACCTAATGGATTGACTTTTTCTGCTTTATAGAGAGCCATCATTTCTTGGCTCATGCGTTGCTTATCATCACCAATCCGTTCTTTCATCGCCGCAAGTTTGGGCTGCAACAGACGCATTTTTGCCATTGAAGTATATTGTGCTTTAGTTAATGGATACATAATCCCGCGCACAATAAAAGTAATAACAATGATGGAAAAGCCCCAGTTACCGATAAAACCATGAATAAATTTCAATAATTTAAATAACGGTTGAGAAATAAACCACAGCCAACCATAGTCCACAGTTAAATCTAAATGTGGTGCAACTGCTGCCATTTCCGATTGTAATTCAGGACCTACCCACAAGGTTGAGATGTAATTTCCTTTACTATTAGCCGCAACTGTTATCGGCGAACTCTTATAGCCAATAATAGCAATGACTTTATCTAAATCGATTGTATAAAAGGCGTTTTGGTTCTGATAGCCAGGGATCCACGCTGTAGCAAAATATTGCTGCAACATTGCGACCCAACCACCTTTAGTATTAACATTTAAACTATTATCAGTAATATCACTGAAACTATATTTTTTATAATTTGTTTCATCGGAAGAATATGCTGCGCCACGATAAGTATGTAAGGCAAAATTATTACTTCCTGTATCACGCTCTTTTGGTAGTTCTGCAGTTTGTTTTAACTGACCAAAAAAAGCTAGCGTCAATGGTTTGGCACTATTATTGTCAATATTATACTCAACAGAAATATTATATTTACCACGTTTTAATAGATAGACTTTCTGATAAACCACTCCATCTTTACCAGTAAAGGTAAGAGGAACACGCAGTTCATCTTGGCCATCTTGCAACACATAACTGGTTGCATTTGAGAGATATAAAGGACGCAATCCATTATTGTAGGCAGGGTTATCGGGACCATCCTGACCGATCAAGCCGCTCTGTGCTTGATAAATAAAATCTTTACTGGTTTCCAATAAACGAAACGGATCAGATGAATGTAATTCCTTAGGGTAAAGCAACAGCTCAGCCTGATCAATATCGCCGCCACGGGTATTGATGCGTAATTCAAGCACATCAGTTTTTACTGTGATAAATTTAGCTTGCTCATGACCTAGATTAGCTTGGTCATCATGACTTGGCATATCCATTTGTTTTACGATTTGGTCAGTCTTTATAGGTTGTGTTTTATCACTTTCCCATGTCTGCCAAATTAAAAACGAAACAAATAGCAAAGCGATGAATAAAAGATTGCGTTGCGAATCCATCGTTAATGTTCTCTATTATGGTCATTCTGTCTAGGTGGAACAGGATCGTCACCACCTCTATGTAAAGGATGGCATTTTAATACGCGTTTCATCATTAACCAACCACCTTTTATCAATCCAAATCGATATAGTGCTTCGATCCCATATTGGGAACAGCTAGGGTTGAAACGGCAGCGCGGCCCTAACAATGGACTTACTATCAATTGATAACCTCTTATTATCGAGATTAAGAACCGCGAGCCAAACGACAGTGACGACGCCATAATTTGCCTAATGTTTCGGTGATTTCTTGATTATCCAAATCAGCAACCCCCTTTCTTACTAATATCACAAAATCCATCGAAGGCAACTCATGCTGATGTAAACGAAAATATTCTCTCATTAATCGCTTAATTCGATTGCGTTCATGTGCCCGTTTAACATTTTTTTTTGCGATAGTAAGACCGATGCGCGGGTATCCCAGCTCATTGAGGCGTCCAAGAATGGTGATTTCTGGAGAACTCGCCCGTTGTGGCTGCTGAAAGACATAATCAAAATGCCTGGGAGTTAATAATCTTAACTCCCTAGGAAAAGCAAGCATAACCACTTCGATAGGGTTATTACTTTGAAGAAACGGTCAGACGAGCGCGGCCTTTAGCACGACGACGAGCCAAAACCTGACGACCATTTTTAGTGGCCATACGAGCACGGAAACCGTGAGAACGGTTACGTTTTAGTACTGACGGTTGAAAAGTGCGTTTCATAGCGGTTTCTACCTAACTTAACAAAATAGTTATTATTGATTCAGTAAATTCGTGGGTGACCAGTGGAACAAACAATACTGATATATCCAATCGTAACAACACCAATATAGCAAAGAGGCAGGATTGTAATAAAATATCTAGCATTACGCAATGGTGGAGAAAAATTCAACGCTTTTCTCCACCATTAGCTACGATAAAACTTAAACGAATACCCTACTTTTCTTTCTTACCAAGCACTGCCAGAAAACTGGAAAAAATGATGATATCACACACAAGGTGCAAAATTATACGGATTCTCATGGAAATCTCAAGGATCATTAAAAGATCAAAAAATTATTTGGCTCAAAATAGAGACTAATCGTCCAGTTTGATCTAAAGTTATCTGTTACTAGGTGTTATGTATATCTAATATATGTGCTAGTATTCTTTTTACTTCCTTATTCATTTTATACATCTTGATCCTAAATTTAATCCTGTGGATAAAAAGTGCTAAAACTGTGTAAAAGAGTGAGGATCTTATTCAAATTTTGCGTTATGATCTACTATAGTGTACTGAGATCATAGCTTGCACAAGCTGATTTAGTTTATCACGCAAATTTTTCGGTAAATCTTTTCTGGGGTATTAACAATTTTTATTACCTATTAAATTTAATAATTTTCCATTGGTCTTGTTTTAGGGGAGTCCGTCGTGTCATTTTCACTTTGGCAGCAATGTCTTGCCCGATTGCAGGATGAGTTACCTGCCACAGAATTCAGTATGTGGATACGCCCTCTCCAGGCAGAATTGAGTGATAATACATTAGCACTCTATGCTCCTAACCGTTTTGTATTAGATTGGGTAAGAGATAAATACATCAATAATATTAATGAATTATTGAGTGATTTTTGTGGTTCTGATGTGCCTGCATTGAAATTTGAAGTGGGTAATAAACCGCAAATAACCGCAAGCGGTACCTCAACGCATACCGTAGCAAATAAAACTATTTCGACGCCAATAAATTCAACAATACGCCCTAGTTGGGATAAAACACAAGTTCAACCTGAAATCGCCTATCGTTCAAATGTGAACCCTAAGCATACATTTAATAACTTTGTCGAAGGTAAATCAAACCAACTTGCTCGTGCCGCTGCCAGCCAAGTAGCAGACAATCCTGGCGCAGCTTATAACCCGCTTTTTCTTTATGGTGGTACAGGCTTAGGTAAAACTCACCTGCTTCATGCTGTAGGTAATAACATCATGGCGCACAAAGCGAATGCAAAAGTGGTTTATATGCATTCTGAGCGTTTTGTCCAAGATATGGTAAAAGCGTTACAAAATAATGCGATTGAAGATTTTAAACGTTATTATCGCTCGGTAGATGCATTATTAATTGATGACATTCAGTTTTTTGCTAATAAAGAGCGCTCTCAAGAAGAATTTTTTCATACCTTTAATGCGTTACTCGAAGGTAACCAGCAAATCATTCTGACCTCAGATCGCTATCCTAAAGAAATTAATGGAGTTGAAGATCGACTAAAATCTCGTTTTGGTTGGGGATTGACGGTTGCGATTGAACCACCAGAATTGGAAACGCGTGTTGCTATTTTGATGAAAAAAGCGGACGAAAATCAGATGCAACTACCTGATGAAGTGGCTTTCTTTATTGCCAAACGCTTGCGTTCAAATGTTAGAGAGCTGGAAGGGGCGTTGAATCGGGTTATCGCCAATGCTAACTTTACCGGTCGCGCAATTACCATTGATTTTGTTCGTGAAGCATTACGCGATCTACTCGCATTACAAGAAAAACTGGTCACTATTGATAATATTCAAAAAACCGTTGCTGAATATTATAAAATTAAAGTTGCTGACTTGTTATCCAAGCGCCGTTCCCGTTCTGTGGCGCGCCCGAGGCAAATGGCAATGGCATTAGCAAAAGAGCTGACAAACCATAGTTTGCCCGAAATTGGCGATGCCTTTGGTGGACGAGATCATACAACCGTACTCCATGCTTGTCGAAAAATCGAGCAGTTACGGGAGGAAAGTCACGACATCAAAGAGGATTTTTCTAACTTAATCAGAACATTATCATCCTAATGCTATGAAATTTACTATTGAACGTGAACAATTACTCAAGCCACTACAACAAGTTAGTGGTCCACTTGGTGGGCGGCCTACATTACCTATTTTAGGTAATTTATTACTGCAAGTCAGTGAAAAAACACTTTCATTAACAGGTACCGATCTAGAAGTAGAAATGGTCGCAAAAGTGACACTAACACAACCAGGTGAAGATGGTTCAATCACGGTACCTGCCCGTAAATTTTTCGATATCTGGCGTGGGTTACCCGATGGCTCAGAAATCAAAGTTACTCTTGAAGGAGAGCGTCTACTGGTGCGTTCCGGTCGTAGCCGTTTTTCGCTTTCGACTCTGCCTGCCACTGATTTTCCAAACCTAGACGATTGGCAAAGTGAAGTCGAATTTGAACTCCCTGAAACGACGTTAAAACGTCTAATTGAAGCTACCCAGTTTTCAATGGCACACCAAGATGTACGCTATTATCTTAATGGCATGCTATTTGAAACTGAAGGTAAAGAATTACGCACTGTCGCTACCGATGGCCATCGTTTAGCAGTCTGTTCACTTAATATTGATGAGAATTTACCAACTCATTCAGTAATTGTTCCTCGCAAAGGGGTAGTAGAATTTATGCGATTACTGGATAGTAGCGACGAGTCACTTAAGTTACAGATTGGTAGTAATAATATCCGAGCTCATGTTGGTGATTTTATTTTCACTTCAAAACTAGTTGATGGCCGTTTTCCTGATTACCGACGTGTTCTACCCAAAAATCCAGATAAAACATTAACCGCGGATTGTAATAAACTTAAACAAGCATTTTCACGAGCTGCGATTTTATCAAATGAAAAATTTCGCGGTGTACGCCTCTATATCAGCGAAAATCAACTTAAAATTACCGCAAACAATCCAGAACAGGAAGAATCAGAAGAAATTGTTGATGTTAATTATCAAAGCTCGATGATAGAAATTGGTTTTAACGTCAGTTATATCCTCGATGTTTTAAATACACTAAAATGTGAACAGGTTAATTTGTTGTTGACTGATTCAAATTCAAGCGTACAAATCGAAGATGTAGCTAGTAATGCGGCAGCTTATGTTGTTATGCCAATGCGTCTGTAATATCTAAATTCTATGATGCTTTCGCGTTTACTTATACGCGACTTTCGTAATATAGAAAGTGCGGATCTACCATTAGCAACCGGTTTTAATTTTTTAATTGGGCCAAATGGCAGCGGAAAAACAAGTATTCTTGAAGCGATCTATACATTAGGACATGGTAAGGCTTTTCGTAGCATTCAAGCAGCACGTGTCATTCGTCATCAACAACATAATTTTGTTTTACATGGTCGTCTTGTTCCTATAGAGCCTGAATCACGTGAACTGACTTTGGGATTAAGTAAAGATCGTAACGGTGAAAGTAAAGTTCGCATTGATGGCAATGATGGGCATAAAATTGCTGAATTAGCCAAATTATTACCAATGCAACTAATAACTCCTGAAGGTTTTACCTTATTAAATGGTGGCCCTAAATATCGTCGAGCTTTTCTTGATTGGGGATGTTTCCACAATGAACCTCAGTTTTTTGCTGCCTGGTCTGATTTAAAACGGCTATTAAAGCAACGTAATGCAGCATTACGCCAAGTAACAAGTTATAATGAGCTGCGTCATTGGGATTATGAACTGATCCCTCTGGCCCATAAAATAAGTGAATGGCGAGCCAGCTATATTGCAGGAATTACGAAAGATATTGAAAACACCTGTAAACAGTTCTTACCTGAATTTTCACTTAGCATCTCATTTCAGCGAGGATGGGATAAAGAAACCGATTATTCAGATATATTAGTAAGGCAATTTGAACGTAACCGAATGCTTACCTATACCGCATTAGGGCCACACAAAGCTGACTTACGGATCCGCGTAGAAGGAATTGCCGTTGAAGATATCCTATCGCGCGGGCAGTTAAAATTATTAATGTGCGCATTAAAATTAGCACAAGGTGAATATTTCACCCGACAGAGTGGGCAACGATGCTTATATCTGTTAGACGATTTTGCTTCTGAGTTAGATAAGGATCGCCGTCAATTATTAGCCGAACGGCTTAAAGCGACGCAAGCTCAGGTCTTTGTTAGCGCGATTACCATCGCGCAAGTTAAAGATATGTTAGATGGAAATAGCAGGATGTTTTGCGTAAAACATGGCAAAATAGAAGTTCAACCATAGGATCAGAAATTAGCGAGAAACGTTGATGTCGAATACATATGACTCCTCAAGTATCAAGGTATTAAAAGGGCTAGACGCGGTGCGTAAGCGCCCAGGCATGTATATCGGTGATACCGACGATGGTACAGGCCTTCATCACATGGTCTTCGAGGTTGTCGACAACGCTATCGACGAAGCCTTGGCAGGGTATTGTAGCGATATTATTGTAACCATACATACCGATAATTCCATCTCTGTTCTCGATAATGGACGTGGTATTCCAACCGATATTCATGAAGAAGAAGGTGTATCTGCCGCAGAAGTCATCATGACCGTTCTCCATGCCGGCGGCAAATTTGACGATAATTCCTATAAAGTTTCTGGTGGCTTACATGGAGTCGGTGTTTCTGTTGTTAATGCCTTATCAGAAAAATTAGAGTTAGCTATCCGTCGCGAGGGAAAAGTCCATGAGCAGACTTACCAATTAGGTGTTCCACAAGCACCTTTATCGATTGTCGGAGAAACTGATGAGCGGGGAACCTATATCCGTTTCTGGCCAAGTTTGGACACATTTAAAACCGTTACCGAATTTGAATACGATATTTTGGCAAAACGGTTACGGGAGCTCTCTTTTCTTAATTCAGGTATATCCATTCGTTTAATTGATAAACGTGATAATAAAGAAGATCATTTTCATTATGAAGGTGGAATCAAAGCTTTTGTAGAATACTTAAGTCGGAATAAAACCCCAATCCATCCAAGTGTTTTCTATTTTTCGGCGGAAAAAGAGGGTATTAATGTAGAAATATCCATGCAATGGAATGACGGTTTCCAAGAAAATGTCTATTGTTTCACCAACAACATTCCTCAACGTGATGGAGGAACCCATCTAGTTGGTTTCCGTACCGCCATGACACGTACACTGAACAGTTACATGGATAAAGAAGGTTATCAGAAAAAATCCAAAGTTAGTGCTACTGGTGATGATGCCCGTGAAGGTTTAATTGCTGTCGTTTCTGTTAAAGTTCCCGATCCAAAATTTTCGTCACAAACAAAAGATAAGCTAGTTTCTTCCGAAGTAAAAACCGTTGTTGAAACGTTAATGAATGAGAAACTGGTCGAATATCTATTAGAAAATCCTAATGACGCCAAAATCGTTGTTAGCAAAATCATTGACGCCGCCCGTGCCCGCGAGGCTGCCCGTAAAGCACGCGAAATGACGCGTCGTAAAGGTGCCCTTGATTTAGCAGGATTACCCGGTAAATTAGCAGACTGTCAGGAGCGTGATCCAGCTTTATCAGAACTTTATTTAGTGGAGGGTGATTCCGCAGGCGGCTCTGCCAAACAGGGGCGTAACCGAAAAAATCAGGCAATTTTACCGTTAAAAGGTAAAATTCTTAATGTTGAAAAAGCGCGTTTCGACAAAATGCTCTCCTCACAGGAAGTCGCCACCTTAATAACCGCTTTAGGTTGTGGTATTGGCCGTGATGAATATGATCCTGATAAATTACGTTATCATAGCATTATTATCATGACCGATGCCGATGTCGACGGCTCCCATATACGGACATTGTTATTAACTTTCTTCTATCGTCAGATGCCAGAAATTATCGAGCGAGGCCATGTCTATATTGCTCAGCCACCTTTATATAAAGTTAAAAAAGGTAAGCAAGAACAATATATTAAAGATGATGAGGCGATGAACGAATATTTGATTTCAATCGCATTAGACAACACCTCGCTCTATACTAGCCCTCATGCCCCGGCATTGAAAGGTGAGCCATTGGAGAAGTTAATCATTGAATATAATGCTGCTCAAAAAATTATCAAACGTTTAGAACGTGTCTATCCACTAGCTTTATTAAATAATCTTATTTATCAGCCTACCTTGGTAGAAGATGACTTGAAAGATAAAACCAAGATAGAAAATTGGATCAACATGCTAGTTAAGCGCCTAACCGATAATGAAGAACATGGTAGTACTTATAGCTATCATATTAATGAAAATAGTGAACGCCAATTATTTGAACCGGTTTTACGTATAAGAACCCATGGCGTTGATACCGATTACAATCTAGATTTCGATTTCATTCATAGTATTGAATATACACGCATAACTAAAATTGGTCAGCTAATAGGAGATCTGATTGAGGATGGTGCTTATGTGGAAAGAGGGGAGCGTCGCCAGACTATTTCTTCCTTTGAAGATGCATTGAACTGGTTATCAAAAGAATCACGCCGTGGCTTGATGGTACAACGCTATAAAGGATTAGGCGAAATGAACCCAGAGCAATTATGGGAAACAACGATGAACCCAGATACCCGGCGTATGATGCGTGTTACCGTTAAAGATGCCATCGCAACTGACCAACTGTTTACCACACTAATGGGGGATGCGGTTGAACCACGTAGAGCTTTTATTGAAGAAAACGCATTAAAAGCAGAAAATATAGATATTTAATTTCAAATGGCAAAACAAAAGCCCCATATCTAAATTGGGGCTTTTTATTATAAATAACTATCTAATATTTTTATAATATTTTTAACATACGGCGTAAAGGCTCTGCCGCTCCCCATAACAGCTGATCGCCAATCGTAAAAGCGGATAAATATTCTGGCCCCATATTTAATTTACGCAAGCGTCCAACCGGAACATTTAAGGTGCCTGTTACTGCCGCAGGCGTTAACTCTTGAATAGTTAATTCGCGCTCATTAGGAATAACGCGAACCCAATCATTATGTGCGGACAAAATTTGCTCAACATCTTCAATCGCAACATTTTTTTGCAATTTTAGGGTAAATGCCTGGCTATGGCAGCGTAATGCACCGATACGAACACATAAACCATCGACAGGAATAACATGACTAGCGGTATTTAAAATTTTATTAGTTTCAGCCTGTCCTTTCCATTCCTCACGACTTTGACCATCGGGCAATTGTTTATCTATCCAGGGGATCAAACTACCGGCCAATGGCGCACCAAAGGCTTCTGTGCTCATCTTTCCACTACGGGTGAAGTCAGTGACTTTTTTCTCAATCGATAAAATCGCCGCCGCGGGATTTTGCAGTTCATTAGCAACCTGTGCATGTAACTCCCCCATTTGCACTAATAATTCACGCATATTACGCGCACCTGCGCCAGAAGCCGCCTGATAGGTTGCGACCGAAACCCACTCAATCAAGTTCTCAGCAAATAAGCCAGCTAAAGCCATTAGCATCAAACTGACCGTGCAATTGCCACCAACAAAGGTTTTTATTTCTTCATTTAAACCCTGATCAATATATTGACGATTAACAGGATCAAGAATAATAATGCTTTCCTCTTTCATCCGTAACGAAGAGGCGGCATCTATCCAGTAACCTGACCAACCAGTCGCACGCAGTTTAGGGTAAATTTGATCGGTATAATCTCCACCCTGACAGCTAATTATTACCTCTAATTCCTTTAATCCATCAAGATCAAAAGCATCTAGCAGTGTTGATTGATGTTGACCATACTTTGGTGCCAATTCACCATGTTGAGAGGTAGTAAAAAAAACAGGATTGATATTATTAAAATCACCTTCTTCCACCATTCGTTGCAGCAGTACAGAACCAACCATACCTCGCCAACCAATAAATCCGACATTTTTCATTTTTGTTATATCCAATCTGAATGTTGTTGCTAAGTAAAGTCGTCGCCATTTATAAACAATAATCGCAAATTGAAATCATTTATGCCATTTTTTAATACTGATTATTTAATAAATAAAAATCTATTTATAACTGATAAAACAAAACACCCAATATTAAGGGTGTTTTACTTAAAATAACAGTCAATAACTTTACTGCGCTGATCTATTCCAACGGGATTTAAGATATTTTACTGCCTCTGCCGTTTGCGGAGACTGAAGAAGTCCCTCTCTAAACAGGATCTCACCTTTTATTTCAGGTAATTCATCATTAAGATCGAGTTGTCTTTTTAGCTCCGGGACACCGCCGTCAAGAGACCAATCAGGCTCTGTTTGAGATGGCACTCCAACTTTATATAATGCCACCCCAATATACAATTTAGTGTTAGTCGATCTCACCACATCAGCCCACCATTTTGCAATCACATCATATTTGACAATTTCTCGGGCAAAAGGCCAGTAAATTTGCGGGGCTATATAATCTAATAAACCTTCTTTTACCCATAATCGGGTATCAGCATAGGCTCTGTCATAAGTAGGCCCACCAGCTTTAGTATCCGAGCCTCGTGGATCATCGGAAATATTTCGCCATACACCGCCTGGACTGATGCCAAATTCAATAGTGGGTTTTAACGAACGGATTGTTGAAGAAACCTCTCGAATCAACAACAAGGTATTATTTCTTCTCCAACTGGCTTTATCTAAAAATCCCTGACCGTATCGTTGAAACGTTGCCTCATCATTGAGTTTAGAGGAAGGAGTTTCATAATAGAAATAATCATCAAACTGTATGCCATCAATATCATAGTTTTTAACTAATTCAGCAACAATACTGGTGATCCAATTACGAACTTCCGGTAAGCCTGGATCAAGCACAAAACGGTCGTAGGCAGTTCGTATCCAATCTTTATGTAAAACATAAACGCTAGCAGGCGGAGAATTAAGTGTCTTTTGCAGTGAAGCAATAGTTTCTGGTTGCGTATCCATTGAAACCCGGTAGGGATTTAGCCAAGCATGTATTTTTAAATTTCTTTTATGCGCCTCAGCAATAATAAACGCCAACGGATCATAACCTGGGTCTTTACCGACTACACCGGTAAGCACGTCAGACCAAGGGAGAATATGAGAATGATAAAGAGCAGTACCATCTGGTTTTACCTGAAAAAAAACGGTGTTAATGCCTAGCTTCACCAAATTATCCAGTTTATCCGTTAACTCTTTTTTCTGTACTTTAATTCTGAGCTTTTCTGAATCAAGGTTAACTGAAGAAAGAGAAGGCCAATCTAGCCGAGATACGGTCGTTAACCATACACCACGTACTGGTATATCTTGTTTAATCGTGGCCTTTTGCTCATCAGCTATTTTTTTATTATTACAACCAACAACTAAAAACAAGCAAAATAACGAAGTAATAAACCACTTTATCCCCTTTAATTGCAATAGCATCCTTGATTCCTTATTTTGTTTACAGTTAGGGCTTGATAAGCTGTGAGTATTTTTTAATTGATGACATTATATTAATCAATTTATTAAATATTAAAATATTTATTTTTCAGGTAATCAATTACCAAAATAACTTAACTGAATAATAAATTTTTTGCTTGCTATTCTTTAATATTATTAAAAAAAAATACGCTAGAATGAAGCGTATTTTTTAGCATAGAAATATGTAATAAAAGGTAAAAAATAAAAAAGCTATCTTAGTCTATTATATACAATAATTTATTGACAATAGCCTAAATATCACTCTTTATACCGAACTCACTCGACGGTCACAGATTTAGCTAAATTTCTTGGTTGATCAACATCCGTGCCTTTAATTAGTGCCACATAATAAGATAATAATTGTAGTGGAACGGTATAAAAAATCGGGGCAATTAGCTCTTCAACATGTGGTAATGGAATAATTTTCATATTTTCACTGTCAATAAAACCCCCGTCTTTATCAGCAAAAACATAAAGTAAGCCGCCACGAGCACGGACTTCTTCAATATTGGATTTTAGCTTTTCGAGTAATTCATTATTTGGCGCAATAATAATTACTGGCATATCGGCATCAATCAGTGCTAATGGGCCATGCTTCAACTCACCCGCTGCATAAGCTTCGGCATGAATATAAGAAATCTCTTTTAGCTTTAATGCACCTTCAACCGCTATCGGAAATTGATCACCACGGCCAAGAAAAAGAGCATGATTTTTATCAGAAAAATCCTCTGCTAAATCTTCAATCATTTTTTCTTGCGATAACATACTGTCAATACGTGCAGGTAAAGCATGTAATGCCTGAACAATGTCTTTCTCAAGATTAATGTTTTTATCCTGCAAGCGGATCAGATAAGCAACTAATAATAATAAAACCGTCAATTGGGTAGTAAACGCTTTGGTGGATGCTACGCCAATTTCTGCACCAGCTTTTGTCATTAATGCAAAATCTGATTCACGGACTAAAGATGAGCCTAAAACATTACATATCGCCAACGATGCCAGATAACCAAGCTCTTTCGATAATCTTAATGCGGCTAAGGTATCCGCTGTTTCACCCGATTGAGAAAGCGTGATTAATAAGCTATTTTTACGCCTTGCTGGTTTGCGATAACGGAATTCAGAAGCAATTTCTACATCACAGGGTATACCTGCTAAAGATTCAAGCCAGTAACGGGCAACCATTCCGGCATTATATGAAGTCCCACAAGCAACAATTTGAATATGTTCAACCTGCGATAATAGATTTTGGGCCTTTTTATCTAATTCGCTAAAAATAACACTATCATGCTGATCAAAGCGCCCTTCGAGGGTATTTTTTATTGCTAAGGGCTGCTCATAGATCTCTTTTTGCATATAGTGGCGATAAATTCCTTTTTCACCAGCATCATACTGAATATTGGATTCTATTTGTTCTCTTTCAACTTCTGAGCCTTGTTGATCAAAAATACGCACTGTCCGACGAGTCACTTCAGCAATATCACCTTCCTCTAAATAGATAAAGCGACGTGTAACCGGCAAAAGCGCTAATTGATCGGATGCTAGAAAATTTTCACCAACACCTAAACCTATAATTAATGCGCTACCCGAACGCGCAGCCACTAGCAATCCAGGAGTGCGGCTATCCATAATAACGGTACCATAAGCGCCTTTTAATTGGGGGATAACACGCTGCACAACTTCTAGTAAGGTACCACCTTTTTGTAATTCCCAATGTGTTAAATGGGCTATAACTTCGGTGTCAGTTTCTGAAGTAAAAACATATTTTTGCTTTTTAAGTTGTTCACGTAGTTGTTGATAATTTTCAATAATCCCATTATGAACGACCGCAATATATTCAGATGTATGCGGATGGGCATTTTTTTTGCTTGGCTGACCATGCGTCGCCCAACGAGTATGCGCAATACCTGTGCCACCAATTACAGCATGTTTTTCCACTTCATCTGCCAGGATCTGAACTTTACCCGTTTCACGTAATCGTGTCAGATTGGTTTTATCATCAACCACGGCTAAACCGGCAGAGTCATAACCCCGGTACTCCAGTCGACGAAGCCCTTCAATAAGAATTTCAGCTATATCGCGTTGTGCTACTGCACCAACAATTCCACACATCGGTTTTCATTCCAAAATAGAAGATCATACAGCTCTTATGCTGTCGTAACCTGATTAATATATTCGGTTTTACCGTTCCCAAAGCCTGTAGATATTGGGTTTATTATTTATAAAATAGATGATTAATCATCACTATTTATTTTGCGACTATTTTTTCTTTATTGGACGCTGCCAATTGACAATATGCTGCTGTTTAACACGGCTAATAACAAGTTCATTTTCCTTAACATCATTAGTAAGCGTCGTTCCAGCACCAATAGTTGCCCCGTTAGCAATGGTAACCGGTGCAATTATTTGCGTATCTGAGCCAACAAAAACATTATCACCAATGATTGTTTTAAATTTATTAGCCCCATCATAATTACAAGTTATTGTTCCTGCGCCAATATTAACATCTCCACCAATTTCGGCGTCACCTAGATAACTTAAATGCCCTGCTTTAGAACCCGCACCTAAAGCGGTGTTTTTAACCTCAACAAAATTACCAATATGCACTTTATCTGCCAGTCTAGTTCCTGGACGTAAACGAGCAAAAGGGCCAATTGTGCAGGCGGTAGATAATTCTGAATCTTCTATAACTGAATAAGCACTAATAATTGAATTATCATCTATCGTACAATTTTTTAATATACATCCGGCATGAATATGCACATTATTACCCAGTACCACATCCCCTTCAATAATAACATTAGTATCAATAATTACATTACGCCCGTGCTTTAATGTACCACGCAAATCAAAACGAGCAGGGTCAATAATCATAACACCTGCCAATAATAATTTTTCTGCCTGTTCTTGTTGATAAATACGTTCAAGCGCCGAAAGCTGTAAACAGTTATTCACCCCTTCCATTTCACTCAATTTGGTAGGATGAACTGCATTTATTTTACAGCCTTCTTCATGCGCCAATGAAATGATATCGGTAACATAATATTCATTTTGAGCATTGTTATTATTAAGTTTTTTCAGCCATCGCTTTAAATCAGCACCATTAGCAACTAATATACCGGTATTAATTTCGTTAATTTTAGCTTGATTTTCCGTTGTATCTTTTTGCTCAACAATGCCAATTACTTCACCTTTTTGACGAATAATGCGCCCGTAACCTGTCGGCTCATTAACGATTGCCGTCAATAACCCTATTCCTCCGTCAGGCTTAGCTTCTATTAATCGTTCAAGTGTTTCTTTTGTGATCAGTGGAGAATCACCATAAAGCATTAGGATATCTTCATCATCAGCAAAATAAGGTGCTGCTTGCTGCATTGCATGTCCTGTTCCTAATTGCTCTGCCTGTAAGATCCAATTAATAGGTTGATTAGCTAAAACTAATTTAATTAAATCAGCACCATGACCATAAACTAAATGAATATTAGATGCCCCAAGTGATAATGATGTGTCGATAACATGCTGCACCATTGGTTTGCCTGCCAATGGATGTAAAACTTTTGGTAAGTCAGAATACATGCGGGTACCTTTACCCGCCGCGAGGATCACAACACTTTTTGCGTTCATAGACATAAAAACCTAATAACTCCATCAGTTAGGTAAAAGTAAAACTATTTATTGAACAAATTACTACATATTTCGTTCAAATAAAAAAGCTTACTATCTATATAAAAGAAAAGGAGCGAAACATAAATAAATTGTCTCACTCCCTGTATTTACCTAATTTTTATAAAAATAGTTGTAAAGTTTAAATAAATTTTTAGGATTATATCATTTTTTCATCAGCTCGATGACACGTAATTTAGCAATTGCCTTGGCTAACTCTGCCGAGGCTTGAGCATAATCGACATCACCATGTGCTTTACGAATATGCTCTTCCGCTTTATGCTTAGATTCTAATGCCTTAGCTTCATCCAAATCCTTGCCGCGGATTGCTGTATCAGCCAATACGATAACACCATTTGGTTGAACTTCAAGAATACCACCAGAAAGATAGATTAGTTCTTCTTCACCAAACTGTTTGGTAATACTTATCATACCAGGCTTAATGGCAGTTAGCAGCGGTGTATGTTGAGGATAAATCCCCAGCTCCCCTTCGCTGCCTGTCACCTGGATTTTCTGGACAAGGCCGTCAAACATCTGCTTTTCAGCACTTACCACAACCAGATGGTATGTCATTGCAGCCATATCAACCTCCCATCAGCGACATTATAAATTTTTCGCTTTTTCTACCGCTTCTTCAATAGTACCTACCATATAAAACGCTTGCTCAGGCAGATGATCATAATCACCATTCAAAATACCTTTAAAGCCACGGATAGTATCTTTTAAAGAAACAAATTTTCCCGGTGAACCAGTAAAAACTTCAGCCACAAAGAATGGTTGAGATAGGAAGCGCTGGATTTTACGAGCGCGCGCAACAACCAATTTATCTTCTTCAGACAGCTCATCCATTCCCAGAATAGCAATGATATCTTTCAATTCTTGATAACGCTGCAAAATAGACTGAACACCACGTGCTACGTCGTAGTGCTCTTGCCCTACAACTAATGGATCGAGCTGACGACTAGTTGAATCCAATGGATCAACAGCAGGATAAATACCTAATGACGCAATTTGACGACTAAGAACGACCGTTGCATCCAAATGAGCAAAAGTAGTTGCTGGAGAGGGATCCGTCAAATCATCAGCGGGAACATATACCGCCTGAACTGACGTTATTGAACCAGCTTTAGTTGATGTAATACGCTCCTGCAATACACCCATTTCTTCCGCTAAGGTCGGTTGATAACCCACTGCCGAAGGCATACGACCAAGAAGGGCCGAAACTTCTGTTCCTGCTAATGTATAGCGATAGATGTTATCGATAAACAACAATACATCTCGCCCTTCATCACGGAACTTCTCTGCAATTGTCAATCCTGTTAAAGCAACACGTAGACGGTTTCCTGGCGGTTCATTCATTTGACCATAAACCAGAGAAACTTTATCCAATACATTTGAATCTGTCATTTCATGATAGAAATCATTACCTTCACGAGTCCGCTCACCGACGCCTGCAAACACCGAATAACCGGAATGCTCAATCGCAATATTACGGATAAGCTCCATCATGTTTACTGTTTTACCAACACCAGCACCACCAAATAATCCTACTTTCCCACCTTTAGCAAATGGGCAAATAAGATCCATAACTTTGATACCAGTTTCGAGCAATTCCGTTGAATTAGATAAATCTTCATAACTAGGGGCGGCACGATGAATAGCCCAACGCTCTTCTTCACCGATCTCACCTTTCATATCAATAGGATCACCTAATACATTCATGATGCGCCCTAATGTCGCTTTACCGACTGGCACTTCAATTGGGTGAGCTAAATCAACAGCGTTTAAACCACGTTTTAAACCATCAGAAGTCCCCATCGCGATGCAGCGAACAACTCCGCCACCCAACTGCTGCTGAACTTCTAAAATTAGTTTTTTTTTACCATTCATTACCTCAAGCGCGTCGTACACTTTGGGTACCGCATCTTGAGGAAATTCGACATCCACTACGGCGCCGATTACCTGGATAATCTTTCCAGTAGCCATCTTGAATCCTCTACGTAATTCGTAAACCTAGCCATTAAACTGCGGCAGCTCCCGAAACTATTTCGGTAAGTTCCTGAGTAATGCTGGCTTGACGAGCCTTATTATAAACCAACTGCAACTCCTTGATCAGGTTACCACCATTATCAGTAGCTGCTTTCATTGCTACCATTCGAGCAGCCTGTTCACTAGCTAAGTTTTCAACGACGCTCTGATAAACCTGCGATTCGATATAACGACGCAACAGGGTATCCAGTAGTATCTTGGGATCAGGTTCATACAAATAATCCCAAGATTTCTTTTTCAATGTTTCATCATCACCCGCAGGTAGAGGCAATAATTGAGTAATCGTTGGTACTTGAGTCATGGTATTAACAAATTTGTTAGTTACCACATACAACTTATCTAGACGCCCTTCATCATATGCTTCTAACATAATTTTCACGGGTCCAATAAGATCAGACAGAGAAGGATCATCTCCCATCCGGGTTACCTGAGCAACAATATTACCACCAACCGAATTAAAGAATGAAACTGCTTTAGAACCAATTAATGCCAGATCAATCTGGACACTTTTATCAGTCCATATTTTCATTTCTGTCAGTAATTTTTTAAATAAATTAATATTCAAGCCACCACATAAACCACGGTCAGTTGAAACAATTAAATAACCAATACGTTTAACATCACGCTCTTTAAGATATGGATGTTTATATTCCAAATTACCTAATGCTAAGTGACCAATTACACTACGCATAGTTTCTGCATAAGGACGACTAGCTGCCATACGCTCTTGTGTTTTGCGCATTTTGGATGCAGCAACCATCTCCATCGCTTTAGTGATCTTTTGTGTATTTTGAACACTACCGATCTTAGAACGTATCTCTTTTGCGCCCGCCATTTCAGCTCTTCCTTATTAACCAAACGGTCTCAATAAAGGCCAAATAGAATTACCAGGATTGAGTTGCTTTAAAAGAATCGAGCAAGGCATTTAACTTAGCTTCGATTTCATCGTTATATTTACCTGTCTGATCAATTTCTTTCAGCAAGATAGAATGCTCACGAGTAGCATAAGCCAGCAATGACGTCTCAAAATCACCAATTTTTGCTAATTCAACATCTTCCAGATAACCACGTTCAGCAGCAAATAAAGATAACGCCTGCTGCGCAACTGACATTGGTGCATACTGTTTCTGTTTCAACAATTCGGTAACTTTCTGTCCATGATTAAGCTGCTTACGTGTCGCATCATCTAAATCAGAAGCAAATTGTGAAAATGCAGCTAACTCGCGATACTGCGCCAACGCGGTACGAATGCCACCAGATAATTTCTTGATAATCTTAGTCTGAGCCGCACCACCTACACGTGATACTGATATTCCTGGGTTAACTGCCGGGCGAATACCCGCATTAAATAAGTTAGATTCCAAGAAAATTTGTCCATCCGTGATTGAAATTACATTAGTAGGTACAAATGCAGAGACATCACCAGCTTGCGTTTCAATAATCGGTAATGCTGTTAATGAACCCGTTTTACCTTTGATTTCTCCATTAGTAAATTTTTCAACATATTGAGCATTAACACGGGCAGCACGCTCAAGTAAACGAGAATGAAGATAAAAAACATCACCAGGATAGGCTTCACGTCCAGGCGGACGCCGTAACAATAGCGAAATTTGTCGATAAGCAACGGCTTGTTTAGAGAGATCATCATAAATAATTAGCGCATCTTCGCCACGATCTCTAAAATATTCACCCATTGCACAGCCAGCATAAGGCGCAAGGTATTGTAATGCCGCAGATTCAGATGCAGTAGCAACAACAACTATCGTATTTTCGAGTGCTCCATGCTCTTCAAGCTTGCGAACCACATTAGCAATAGTTGAGGCTTTTTGCTCAATTGCTACATAAATACATTTTATTTCCGAATCACGCTGATTAATAATGGCATCAACAGCTAATGCGGTTTTACCGGTTTGGCGATCACCGATGATTAACTCACGTTGACCACGTCCAATAGGGATCATAGCATCAACGGATTTGTATCCTGTTTGTACAGGTTGATCAACTGATTGACGATCAATAACGCCAGGGGCGATAACTTCAACGGCAGAGAAACCATCATGCTCAACAGGCCCTTTACCATCAATTGGCTCACCCAAGGTATTAACAACTCGCCCAAGTAATCCTCTACCTACTGGTACTTCAAGAATACGACCTGTACACTTTACTTTCATACCTTCGGCTAAGTCGGCATATGGTCCCATGACAACGGCACCAACTGAGTCACGCTCTAAATTGAGCGCAATAGCATAACGATTACCAGGTAGTGCTATCATCTCACCTTGCATAACTTCAGCTAAACCGTGAATACGAATGATTCCATCATTAACAGAAACAATTGTACCTTCATTGTGAGCTTCACTCACTACATCAAACTGAGCAATACGTTGCTTGATCAGTTCACTGATTTCGGTGGAATTCAGTTGCATATGCTCCAATCCCCTTAAGACTGCAAGACGTCAGTTAAACGCTCAATACGACCACGCACGCTACCATCAATAACCAGGTCTCCGGCGCGGATAATGACCCCTGCGATAACAGACTTATCAATTTTGCAATTCAGCTTAACTTTACGTGACAGACGTTTTTCCATCGCTGCAGAAATTTTAAATTGCTGTTTTTCATTTAGCTCAGTGGCAGAAATGACGTCAATATCAACGGTTGACTCCAGAAAAGCGCGTAATTGCATGAATTGTTTCAAAACCTCTGGTAACGTACTTAGACGCCCGTTTTCAGCCATAATGCGAATTAGATTTCGAACATGTTCATCGATTTCATCACCACAAATAGTGATAAATGTTTTCGCTAATGTTTCTGGTGCTATTGAACCAGAAAGCAGCTCACCTATTTGTTGATTACGGGTAGCTTCAGCAATAAAACTGAGCATATTTTGCCATTTATCAACAAGTTGGTTTTCTACAGCAAAATCAAAAACTGCTTTGGCATAGGGGCGAGCAACCGTAGTAATTTCAGACATGCCCCTTTCCTCCTTTACAGTTCGTTGACCAATTTATCAACGATGTCGCTATTAGCAGCTACATCAACGGAACGTTCAATTATTTTTTCTGCACCTGAAATTGCTAACATAGCAACTTGTTTACGCAACTCTTCACGTGCACGCTTACGCTCAGCATCAATTTCGATTTGCGCTTGAGCAACGATCTTGTTACGTTCAGCTTCAGCCTCTACTTTTGCTTCTTCAATCATTTGAACTCGTTGTTTATTAGCTTGTTCAATAATGATTTGTGCTTCTGCTTTTGCTTTTCTCAGTCGTTCGGTCGCATCAGCTTTCGCCAAGTCGAAGTTTTTTTTAGCTCGTTCTGCAGAAGATAAACCGTCAGCAATTTCTTTTTGACGTTTTTCAATCGCCGCCATAATTGGAGGCCATACATACTTCATACAAAACAAAACAAACAGGACAAATGCAATAACCTGGCCGAGGATTGTCGCATTAAGATTCATCGCACAATACCTCTTTAAAAATTAACATATCAATGTTCTTTCCCATTTGGCTTGTGTTATCAAGCAACTGCGAACATCACATATAGCCCCAGACCAACAGCAATCATCGGAATGGCATCAACTAAGCCCATAACAATAAAGAACTGCGTACGTAATAGAGGAATCAAATCTGGCTGACGAGCTGCGCCTTCTAAGAATTTTCCCCCTAGGATGCCAATACCAATTGCAGCACCAATTGCTGCTAATCCCATCATTACAGCGGCAGCCATGTACAGCAGATCCATATTTAGGTTTTCCATGACAGTCTCCAGTTTGTTTCAGTTAAATAAAAATTTATTAATAAGTTAAAATTAATGTTCTTCTGACGCCATCGATAAATAAACGATAGTTAGAACCATAAAAATAAAGGCTTGCAACGTAATAATCAGTATATGGAAAATCGCCCAGGGTAGGTTAAGTATCCACTGTGACCACCAAGGTAACAAAGCCGCAATAAGAATGAAGATCAATTCACCTGCATACATATTACCGAATAACCGTAAACCTAGAGATACCGGTTTAGACAGCAGGCTAACACCTTCTAGAATCAAATTAATGGGAATAAAAATAGGATGATTGAATGGTTGTAAAGTTAATTCTTTCGTAAACCCACTTAATCCTTTCATTTTGATACTGTAGAAAATGATCAAGATAAATACACCAATCGCCATTGACATAGTAATGCTTACATCTGCGGTTGGAACAACACGCAATGCTGGCAATCCCAGGTAATGTTCTCCAATATAGGGAAGTAAATCGATTGGTAACAAATCCATGGTATTCATTAATAACACCCAAACAAACACCGTCAAAGCTAAAGGTGCAATGACTTTGCTCTTACCATGATACATATCACGAACGGTATTATCGACAAACCCGATGACCATTTCTATTGCAGTTTGTAACTTACCAGGTACGCCGCTGGTTGCATTAACAGCAATTTTTCTAAAGAGCCACAAAAAAATAATTCCAAGGACAACTGAGAAAAAAAGCGAGTCAATATTTAACGTCCAAAACGTCGGATCATTGTTATTATGGGGATCAACTAATTTGAAGGTACGCAGATCCAACTGAAGATTATTTAGATGGTGTCCTATGTAACTTCCCGCAGTCATCACTTCTCCTGATGCAGACATGATGTCTTTTACCCTTTTGTTGTTTAAAAATGCTCACTATCTAATTACAGCTGGTGTAATGATGTGAATAATCAACATAGCTAAATAGGTCAAACCTAATGGTACAAATGCTGCTTTAAATATACCTAAAGCAATTACCAATACAGTTATTGCTATAATAACTTTTACTCCCTCACCAATGGTAAAAAACCATGCAATGTGAATAGGAACATCTTTTTTAACTGCCTTTTGATAACGTATTAACAGCATAAATAAAGCATTAGGTAACCAACATGCGAATCCACCCGCAAAAGCAGATAAGCCCCATTCCACACTATTCATGTAGAAAGCTATACTGAGGACCACAAGCGCCATTAACTGAAATAACAACGGTTTTAAAGCAATTTTACCGTTGTAGAGGGAAACAGACATGACTCTTATATTCTCCCAGTATTTTAAACCTTAAATTGCTGAGTGCGTATAAAACTGCCTTTGCTCGAGAGTGTCAAGAGACAAAAGCTTGCAAATTATACGACCCTTAAAAATGGATTCAATCAATAAGTAGCGAAAAGGTGAACAAATATTTAAAATTTTCGATCCAACACGAAAATAAACAAAAGGGCACCTCGAAAAACTCAAGATTTTCAATTAACCCTTGGCTTTCATTCTAAATAATTAGATTTTTTTTGATTATCACGCTACTGATTCTATCGCACATTGCCCTGGCTAGGGCCATTTGACCCATT
>NZ_NHNG01000440.1:0-8353 GCF_002287155.1 Arsenophonus sp. ENCA | reverse complement strand
TTTAGTTTTCTCATTGAAATAGGTACTGTTGGCATAGGTATTCTCTACCCTCATATGGCAAAGAATACAGTTCAACACACCTGTGATAATTAGAATAACATTGATGGAGATCACCGAATAACAAAATGGGCCAAAAGTGATCTCCATCGATGTTATTAAGCGATCTGGTTAAATGTTATTAGCTGATCTCCATCAATGTTATTGGGTGATCTGCATGCATGGTAATATGCAACGGGCAAGCAACGCATGTTTTAAGACATACGTTTGCCAGCCATTTTATAATGAATGGTGGTAACATAATTGCACTGCAACAAATACTTGGACATGCGAATATACAGCAAACTATGGCATATGCTCATTTAGCACCAAATTATTTGGAGTTTGCCATTTCTTTCAATCCACTTAGAGGAGGAATAGACGTTTAGCATTTATAAGCGACTAGAAATGTCCACAGAATGTCCTCACTTGAGAAATTTCATGGTGCTTATAGTCGCTTAACTCTATGTATTATATGTATGATTTATAATAATTTTTTATTAAAGCCAAATAAAAATCGCTCTATAAAAGAGGGCAGCAAAGACAGCGATGGTGTCTATGGCAAGGAAAAACTTCAATGATTACTTGCTACTTATTACTAGGCTTGTTACGAAATATTTAATATCTTGCTCGCGATAGCTGTTTTTGATGTTGTTTCTCCAGTATCATTTTTTGCTCGTGCGTTAATAATTTGTAAAATTGGTTATATATGCGAGCTATTTCAACTTGTTGTTCAACAATGTCTTGTGCCAGTTTTTCTGCTGTTACGCGAAAAGCAACATCATCAAAAATATCTGCTGTCATCAAATTATGTAAAATTTCACGTTCTTGTCGCGAAACTCTATTTTTAAAGCTTTGTTGTCGTTGTGAAGCCATCAAGTCACGCATTTGCTGGCGTTGTCTTTCGCTTAATGTAATACCTTTCATTAAGGGGATAAATATATCATAGGGATTGCATAGTCTATCTCTTGTTATGTTACGCTTAGAAATATGGCTATCATATTTTACAGCCTGTATTTTTTCGGCAGATTGTGATGTTGCTATACTAACATCTGCTGCTTCGGCTAAAGCCGCTGTTGAGCCAACAATAAATAGCGATGATGTAAAAGTTATCATTGCCCAGTGACGCATTAATAATTTACTCCCGCCCTCTTTGAATAAAAATGTTAATATTATACTAACTATATCCGTGTGGTTGAAAACTAGCGTCAGAGAGTGTAAAAGAACGTAAAGTCATGGCATCGCGGCGATTCTTGTCGTATTTTGCTCTTGGAGGATATGACTAATGCATAAAATCTTACTTGTTGATGATGACCGCGAACTGACTTCGCTGTTAAAAGAATTACTTGAAATGGAAGGCTTTAGTGTGATCATCGCCTATGATGGTGAGCAAGCATTAACGCTTCTCGATTCAACAATTGATCTATTGTTACTTGATATCATGATGCCCAAGAAAAATGGCATTGATACATTAAAAGAGATACGTAGACAATATCAAATTCCGGTGATTATGTTAACCGCTCGTGGCAGTGATTTGGATCGTGTTCTTGGTTTGGAATTAGGTGCAGATGATTATTTACCTAAACCATTTAATGATCGTGAATTAGTTGCACGTATACGAGCCTTACTGAGACGTTCAAATTGGAGTGAGCAAAGTCAGGATAATCTTAATTCGTCAATTTGTCAGGTAGATGGTTTACAGTTAAACCCAGGACGACAAGAAGCGAGTTTTAATGGCAAGGTGCTCGATCTTACTGGAACAGAATTCACTTTACTTTATTTATTAGCACAACATCTTGGTCAGGTTGTTTCTCGTGAACATCTTAGCCAAGAGGTATTAGGGAAACGTTTAACCCCGTTCGATCGTGCTATTGACATGCATATCTCAAATTTGCGGCGTAAATTACCTGAGCGGACAGATGGATTGCCTTGGTTTAAAACCTTACGTGGACGAGGGTATTTGATGGTTTCAGCGACATGATAAATAGTTTGACAGCCAGGATATTTGCCATTTTTTGGTTTACGCTGGCTTTAGTATTGATGTTGGTATTGATGGTACCAAAGCTTGATTCAAGGCAAATTACACCGCTGTTGGAAAGCGAGTACCGTCAAGGTCTTATGTTAGAACAGCATATAGAAGCTGAATTAGCTGGCGACCCAATTAATGATCTTATGTGGTGGCGCCGGCTTTCTAACGCCATTCAAAAGTGGGCTCCGCCAGATCAGCATCTTATCATGGTAACCAGTGAAGGACGGGTTATTGGCGCTATGCCCAATGAAATGCAGGTAATTCGTAATTTTATTGGGCAATCAGATAATGCAGATCAACCGAAAAAGAAAAAATATGGTCGAGTCGAAATGTTAGGGCCATTTTCTATTCGTGATGGGCAAGATCATTACCAACTTTATTTGGTTCGTCCAGCCAGTAGTCCACAATCTGATTTTATTAGCTTGCTTTTTGATAGGCCTTTTTTGTTGTTAGTTGCAACAATGCTAATTAGTGCTCCCTTGTTATTATGGTTAGCATGGAGTTTAGCAAAACCTGCCAGAAAATTGAAAATGGCAGCAGATGATGTTGCTAATGGTAATTTACGTCAACACCCTGAATTGGAATCTGGTCCGCAGGAGTTTTTGGCGGTAGGAAACAGCTTTAATCAGATGATTAGTGCGCTAGAAGGAATGGTTAGTGCGCAACAACGGATGATTTCTGATATTTCCCATGAGTTACGCACTCCGTTAACACGTCTTCAATTAGCGACAGCATTATTACGCCGCCGACATGGGGAGAGCAAAGAATTAGAACGGATTGAAACTGAAACATTGCGCCTTGATGGTATGATTAATGATTTGTTGGTACTGTCTCATAGCCAACATAAGAATGAAATATTGAGACAAAATATTAAAGTTACCGATCTTTGGAATGATATTTTGGATAATGCCACGTTTGAAGCCGAACAGATGAATAAAACACTTAATGTTACGGCTTCTCCTGGTGCTTGGACAATTTATTGTAACCCTCCTGCATTGGGTAGCGCGCTAGAAAATATTGTTCGCAATGCCTTACGTTATTCCCATAATCGTATTGAAGTTGCATTTAAAGAAGAAAATCAAGGTATTTTGATCACAGTAGATGATGATGGCCCAGGCGTATCAAAGGAAGATCGGGAAAAAATCTTTCGTCCCTTCTATCGAACTGATGAAGCGCGAGATAGGCAATCAGGCGGCACAGGTTTAGGGCTAGCTATTGTCGAAACAGCGGTTTTTCACCATAAAGGGTGGGTAAAAGCTTCTGATAGCCGATTAGGCGGACTAAGATTGCAATTATGGTTACCGCTTCATGGACGTTAATTGCTTTAAGTAAAAAGTTTTGTCATTACATTAATTGATGTTTTCAACGATATTGGCTTTATAACTACTTAGAATTAATTGATATGCTTAACAACTAAAAGTTATATTTTTTATGAAAAGCAAGTTCCTTATGATTGATTTTGAACATATATTTGCTTTAAAAGAGTAGGTTAAATTGCTTTATGGAAAAAAAAGTTAGAAGATGGCTTGAAAGATAATAACTGTTTCATTTTTATTGTTGGATAGACCACAAATAACTATCTCATTTTTCATATTTGTTAATTTATTATAATTAATTGATTTTATTGTAAATTTATTATTTATTTTGCGCTAAATCATTATTAACAAAAAAAGTGATAATATATTTTTAATATGCATATTATTAATAATATTATTCTGTTTTAGTGGCTTTTTTTATCTTTTGTGTCATTTGTTTCAAAATATTTCATAATATAAACTATTTTACATACTAAAGCTAATGGTATTTGTTGTTGTTATGGATTAAAATTCACCCTTCATTTAGCTAGGATGAGAGTATATCGTGTACCATATCCTATAACTTATATTTATAGCTTATTGATTATATTAAGTAATTTAATTATTTACAGTTATGTCTTTAGCTTATAAATTAGGATGATAAAAATAACTTATTGTTTTTAATGGCAGCAAGAATCATTGAATGATAATTAAATTATCTTAAAAATTGAGATAGTTTTTGATTTTGACTTGATGAGCGTGAGATTTTTGTAATCAAATGTTAGAGCTGTATGTATCGTTGTATGCCGTACTAAAATTTTGATATTAGAGATATAGATACATTAATAAATTTAACATGTTGGTAGAAGCTACTTTACTAAAATGATCTCTTTTAGCCCAGATAATAATAAAAATTATTTTTTAATTAATGATTGCTAAATCAATGTTTTCTTTTCGGTAACTGATAAAATTGCTGGTAGAAATGCACATTGACCTAAGACTACTTAATGCATACTCTATAAGGTTTAGAAAATAGCAAAATCATTTAACTTTTTGATGAAAGAAAGGTTATAATGTTCAAAAAGATACATGATTGATAGGATAAAATATGGTGCTCTGGGGCCCAACAACCCAGTGCGGTAGCTGTGTAAGATTGCTTGGTATGAATTAAATAATTGTGAGTATTATTATATGGTAGTGGATTATACTAATGTTTTGATTATTCTATCTTGTAATTCATGTTTTAAACTTTAAACGAGTTTTGATAGAATTTTATAATAATCATAATTAACTATTTTTATAACATATATCATCAACTAATTAGGATAAAAATCCTGTATGAGTTTAAATTAAGATGAAAAATAATGAAAGAAGAATTCTTGTCCATCTTAGAGGTGGGCTTGGAAATCAATTATTTCAGTATGCAACTGCTTATGCATTGGCCAAAAATAACGATGCTGAGTTAATAATAGATAATCGAGAATATAAAAAATATAAATTACATGGCGGATATAGATTAAATAATTTCTGCATTAAAGGTAGAGAAATATCTATAAAAGATAAATTATTATTACCCTTCTTTTTATCTACGCTAGCGTGGAAATATAATTTTTTAGCACGAAGATATAATTTTTTTGTCAGAAGTTTTAGAAGATATTGTATTGAAAAATTTGGATTACCGAAAAAAATAGAAAGTTCTGTTGTTTTGATTGGTTATTGGCAACATGCTGAATATTTTAAAGATTTTTACAAAGATTTGGTGGATATTTTTACCCCTACATGTTTACCGGAAGACGGAATCAAACAATATAACAAAATAAAGTCTGTAAATTCAGTGTGTATACATATCAGGCGAGGAGATTATATTAGTAATCCTAGCGCGTTAAAATTTCATGGAGTTTGTTCGTTGGATTATTATAAAAAAGCAGTTAATTATATTAATAAAAAAATAAAAGACCCGGTTTTTTTTGTCTTTAGTGATGATAGAGAATGGTGTGATATAAATATTCCTTTTATTTTTAGTGATAAAATTAAATATAATCTTGTAAATAAAAATGATCAAGAAACAGACCTATGGTTAATGAGTAAGTGTAAGCATCATATTATTGCTAATAGTACCTTTAGTTGGTGGGGAGCTTGGTTAGCACAATCTTCTGATCAGATCGTTGTTGCTCCAGAACCATGGTTTGATATCGATATAGGTATTAAATCTCCATCATTAATGTCATGGACGAAGTTTGATAAATAGTTATATTAAATTAATTTGACATTTAAATAGTAATTAATTGCAATAATTGTTAGTTTTTAAAGAATTATTTATGAAAATTTCATTGTGTGTTAATTATCATTTAAATAATAAAATATTTGATTTAAGTGATGTTGAGGTAAATAGAGACAATTGTCAGTTTCCTTATTATATGTTAAAGAAAAGGCTTTCTTTACATGGAATAGAAATATCAACATGTGACATTTTATCACCTAAGAATGCAGATCTTACTTTTTACTTTGATTATAGTTCTGATAAATATGGTTTTTCTAAAAACAATTATTTATTTTTATTTGAAAGTAATATCATAAAACCTCTTGGTTGGCATTTAGAAATACAAAAATTTTCTATTTGTTATGTAAAATGCAAAAAACTAGATATATAATTGAAAAAATTTTAATTTTTTAAAATTATACTTACTATGTTATGGAAATGAAAATACAATTATTTATATCTCTAAAAAATATCTCATTTATTATAGATAATTTATTAGTTATAGGAAATTATTGAAAATATATAAATGAAGTGGAAGAATAAAATATAATGAATGTTTGAAAAATATAAAAATATTTATTAAATAATGATAAAAATTAATTTAGAGAAAAATTTTGACCGATTTAATTATAAGGTATATTTTGAATGATCTTCAAAAAGTATAATCACGATTTTGTAATTTTGTTATTTGGACGATTATTTCAGGTATTGCTTACATTTATTATTTTCAGAGTATTAACGACTATATTTACTAAATCAGAATTAGGAATTATATATTATTTAATAGCATTACAAAGCTTTTATACTTTATTTCTTATTAATCCTGTTGGTCAATTTTTTTATAGAAATATAATTAGTTGGTATAATAGTGGTATGACAATGTTTTTTCTGAAAAAACAACTATTATATATTAGTTCTATTACTTTTTTTGTAATTATTTCTTTGGGTTTTTTAAGATATTTTAATTTAGTGAAATTATCTTTTGAACAATTTTGGTTGATAGTAGCATTAACTTTTTCACAAAGTTTTAATCAAACAATCCTTTCATTACTTAATATGATAGGGAAAAAATGGGCATATGTTAATTTAAATATTTTAACATCAATAATATCATTATTGTTATTTTTTTTCTTAATTTGTTTTTTTGATAAAAAATCTGAATATTGGTTATATGGAATAGTTTTTGCTAATTTATTTTTATTTTTTTTTGCATTTAACTACTTATGTTTTGTTTTAAAAGGAAAAATCAAAGAATTAAATTTATGTGCAATAATATTACATAATAATGCTGATATATTTAAAATAATTAAATTTTCACTTCCTATAAGTATTGCAACCTTATTTATGTGGTATTTGAGTTCAGGTTATAGAATCCAGGTAGAAGACCATTTTGGATTGGCTTATCTAGCTTTAATTGGTGTAGGGTTGTCTATTTCTAATCAAGTATTTAATATTATAGAGTCAATTTTAACTCAATATTTAATTCCAGACTTATATCATCGTATTGAAAATAAAAATAAAAATAAAAATAAAATTGAAGTTTTATTCAATAACTATTTGAATGTAATAATTCCTATATATTTATCAATAGCAATATTTTTAACATTTTCAATAAAGAATTTATTGCCATTTATAGTTAGTGAAAGTTTTGCTGATGGATATGTTATTATAATTTTTGGTGCGTGGATTGAATTCACAAGAGTTGTTACTAATGCATTAGCTTTAGCTTCTCAGATTGAACGTAAAACTAATTATTTTATTCCAGCATATTTTTTAGGTAGTTTATTTTTAATAATTTTATTTAATGTTTTTTTAAAACAAAAATCTCTGATTTGTTTTTATTTGTTATTTGCTAATATAGTAGTTCTTATTTTTATGGGAATCATGATGAAAAAAGTAATTAATTTTACTCTTTCTTGGTCAAGAATTTTTAAGATTATACTTTATTCTATTCCATCATCATTATTTTTTTATTATGTCAGTTCAGTTTTTGGATTAAATCTAGAAAATTTTATTTTATCATCTATTGGTTGTATTATATTTGCTTTCTTTTTATGTGTTTATTGTTATTTTAATATTGAAGATTAATCTATATTCAAAGGTTTCCTTCTTATTCTTTTGTGAAATTAATTTTTATAATTATGGATGTAATAGTGTTAATATATAGATAAATATATTTATTACAATGCTGAAATTTTTTGTTTTGAATTTATAATTTATAATAAGGTCAAAATATAAAAATAATGGTAGTAACTAAGTAAGCCATTTAAAATAATAGATTTCTTTTTTTTAGTGATTATAGTAAAGAAAATTAATAAAAATTTATGACTAGTTTGTTCTTTTAATAAAGTAATTATTTATAATAATGAATACGCAGCATATTTTAAGCTTGAAAAAATTAAATTTTCTTCTAAAAAACTTATTAATTAATACTAATGTAGATATTTTTATAATTTATCATAGAAAATAGATGAATCTGGTTGTCTAATATATAAAAATATCTTACCTTTTTGATATTGTTTGGTTTATCCTTCTATATTATATACTAGTGGAAAATGGAGATTTTCTAATTCATGGTGATTATTAGGGCACCTCGAAAAACCTAAGCCGAGTTTGATTTTGCTGATAAAGTTATCGGAAGCTGGTCTACTGAGCTAACCACCATGAAGAAACGCAGCGCCATTAAGAATGACCTCTTTGCAAACCAGTATCACCAACAGACGATCGACAAGT
>NZ_NHNG01000531.1:0-2129 GCF_002287155.1 Arsenophonus sp. ENCA | reverse complement strand
TGCATAAACAGATAACTGAGATCACCGGTGCTAATGTCTTCTTTGCCAGGCCTTATCACTCATGGGAGCGTGGTTTAAATGAACACAGTAACGGACTTATCCGCCGTTTTTACCCAAAAGGAACGGATTTCAACTCAGTCACGGACAACGAGATTGCAGAACTTGAGCACATACTTAATACTCGGGGACGAAAATCGTTGGGCTATTTTTCTCCAAATGAAGTATTTTTAGCTCATCTAATGGCTGCATAACGTTTTATGGGTTTGTTGCGTTTCGACTGGGAATGGGCCGACCAGCTTCCGATAACTTTATCAGCAAAATCAAACTCGGCTTAGGTTTTTCGAGGTGCCCTTTAGTTAAAGTTTTAACCGCCTTAAATGCCTCTCGATATTGAGGATGATTGATAAGATGATAAAGCGGCTGTGGACAGGCATTTTCCTCAATATCACAACAGTTTGCGACAATTTGCAACACATCCTGACCATGGCAGGGGATCTCCTGCCCAGTTAAACCAAGAGTATGCAGTTGTGTCAATGAATTAGGCAAATAACGCGCCATTTTCCATAGATGTTCTTCTCTAACAATAAAATTGACCGCTAAGTCACGCCGTCGGGCGCCAGGCTGCTAATTGTTTAAGACAGGCAAGCTGTTGAGCCCGCAATTGCCAACTATTTTTAATACTTTTATATGCATCTGCGGGTGATAATATCTCTTGTCGACGTAACAAAATCCGCTGGCATTCATCGGTTACCGCCGGTAAATAGCCTAATTGATTAATCAACGACAGTAGTTTTTCGGCTAAAGGTAATAAAAAAAACACATCAGCGGCCGCATATTGACACTGTTTATCACTCAACGGCCGAATAAGCCAGTCTGTTCGTGATTCACTCTTATCTAACGTAATTGTTAAATATTCATTCACTAAGCTTGCAAACCCGCTAAAAATGGGATGACCAAGAAATGCTGCCATAATCTGGGTATCTAGCATCGGCGCTGGAACACAAGCCAAATGATGTAAAAATACTTCTATATCTTCACTACCAGCATGCAAGATTTTAGTCACTTTGCCATCTGTTAATAAATTTCTAAACGACTCCATATTAGTAATGGCAATAGGATCAATTAATGACAGCTGCTCACCGTCATATAGCTGAATAAGACCAAACTGTGGATAATAAGTTTTTACTCGTACAAATTCTGTATCTAAAGCTATTTTGTTAGCCTTCGCTGCTGCTTGACAAACTTTCTTAAGTTGAGCATCTGTGGTAATCAACTGATAATTCAAAACGTCTTTCTCTTTGTGATTTATTTTTAACAACACCTGTCTTGCTTGGCCGCCACTTTAGCGATGCTGTTTATCAAAATGAACTATCTAATGTTTGTGTTACTTGATGATTTTCTGTCGCTGTCTGATATTTTTTCTGCTCTTCTTCTCTTAATTGTCGTCGTAAAATTTTACCTACATTCGATTTAGGTAACTCAGAGCGAAACTCAAAAAACTTAGGCACTTTATAGGCAGTCAAATATTGACGGCAATAGATTTTTAATTCTTCAGCAGTCAAAGCAGGATCAGTAGATACCACAAAGACTTTGACCGCTTCACCAGTATTTTCATCTACCACACCAATTGCTGCATTTTCAATGACTTTGGGATGATTAGAGATAACTTCTTCAATTTCACTCGGGTATACATTAAAACCAGAAACTAAAATCATATCTTTTTTGCGATCAACAATTTTAATAAAGCCTTTTTCATCGATCTTGGCAATATCACCGGTCGCTAACCAACCATCTTTCATCACTTCGTCGGTCATAGCAGGAGAGCGCCAATAACCCTTCATGACTTGAGGACCACGTACCAACATCTCACCTGGCTGGCCAATTGGAACTTCATTACTACTATTATCAATAAACTTGACTTCAGTTGAAGGCATAGGGTCGGGTAGCAAGAGCGTATTTCTGCGCTCCCGCCCCCTAAGAGGCTGTCGCAAAAGGGGTGGAATTTTTTTTTCAACAATATCCCACCGTGCAGATTTTCTCTTTTTCTGATTTTAGTTTGTACAAATAATAGACTGAAAATCATCCATAATATCAGAGCAACCGCTCTTGATAAGTTATAGGCCATTGCA
>NZ_NHNG01000110.1:0-8400 GCF_002287155.1 Arsenophonus sp. ENCA | reverse complement strand
GTAGACCCTTTATTGATGATACCTTCTTACTCCTTAGCGCAGGTCTTTGGAATTTCCATCTCAGAACAGCGTAAAATTTACTTCAATCACCGAAACACCCTTATTTCACTATTAAGCAACACGCTTATTGACCTTAAGCTTGTTGGCAAACATACAAAAGGTGCTTTATATGTCAATTTTTCTGGTAATTGACACGATTCCGCTTGACGGATGGCAAGGTTTTGGTAACGATAGAAACAATATTGAATTCTTTTAAATTAAATAAAATATAGCTGGTGGAAATACTATGACTATCAAAGTAGGTATTAATGGTTTCGGTCGTATTGGCCGTATTGTTTTTCGTGCTGCCCAAGAGCGTAAAGATATTGAAATCGTAGCAATCAATGATTTATTAGATGCCAATTATATGGCCTATATGTTGAAATATGACTCAACCCATGGCCGCTTCAACGGTACTATCGAAGTTAAAGATGGTCATCTGGTGGTTAATGGTAAAACTATTCGCTGCACGGCAGAGAAAGATCCTGCTAACTTGAAATGGAATGAAGTTGGTGTCGATGTGGTTGCGGAAGCAACAGGTATTTTCTTAACTGATGAAACAGCACGCAAACATATTGCGGCGAGCGCTAAAAAAGTCGTTTTAACTGGCCCTTCTAAAGATGATACCCCAATGTTTGTAATGGGTGTTAATCATAACACCTATAATGGTCAGGATATTGTTTCTAATGCCTCTTGTACCACAAACTGCCTAGCCCCATTAGCGAAAGTTATCAATGATAAATTTGGTATCATTGAAGGTCTGATGACTACCGTCCATGCAACGACTGCCACGCAAAAAACCGTTGACGGACCTTCAGCTAAAGATTGGCGTGGTGGACGTGGTGCTTCACAAAACATCATTCCTTCATCAACCGGCGCCGCTAAAGCTGTTGGTAAGGTTATTCCTGAATTAAACGGCAAATTAACCGGTATGGCTTTCCGTGTTCCAACCCCGAATGTCTCAGTTGTTGACTTAACCGTTCGTTTGAATAAACCTGCCACTTATAAAGAAATTTGCCAGGCGATCCAACAGGCAGCAAATGGTGAATTAAAAGGCATTCTTGGTTACACCGAAGATGATGTTGTTTCCACAGATTTTAATGGCGACAAACTAACATCAATTTTTGATGCTAAAGCGGGTATTGCCTTAAACGACAGTTTCGTAAAATTAGTAGCCTGGTACGATAATGAAACCGGTTATTCAAATAAAGTTTTAGATTTAATTGCCCATATTGCTAAATAAATAGCTTAATTACTCGCTTCAAGCCGCCATTAATGGCGGCTTTTTTCATTCTGGCATATAATCCAACGATATTTTTAAACTAGCTAATTTCTAATCATAAAAAATATAAAAAGGACGAAATGATGAATGACACGACACTGTTTAGTTTACCTGTAAAAGAAACAATTTCATCCTATATTACACTTCGACAGCTTGATAAACTTCCAGTCATTATTGTTTCTCATCCTAAAGTGAGTGCCGCAGTCAGTCTGCAGGGAGCACAGCTACTTAGCTGGCAGCCCGAGGGGGAAAAAGCCTGTTTATGGTTGAGTAAAAATAGTCTATTTCAAAAAAATACCGCTATTCGCGGCGGAATTCCTATCTGCTGGCCATGGTTTGGCTTGGTCGCTCAACCCAGTCATGGTTTTGCTCGTTTACAGGAATGGCAATTGACAGCGCATAGTGAGCTTACAAATAGCGTGATCCTTACCCTAACACTTTCTGATAATGAAATGACAAAAAAGATATGGCCACATGAATTTACCTTAATAATGCGCTTAAAACTAGCAGCGACCTGTGAAATTGAATTTGAATATTATGGTACTGAGCCTGCCACCGGTGCATTACATACCTATTTACAAGTAAGTGACATAAATAAGATATATATTGAAGGTCTAGGCAAACATTATATTGATAAAGTAGCTGATCGTGATGTTTATACAGAAGAAACAAAAACTTATATAACCACACGAACTGATCGTATTTATACTGAATCCGATGATTGTAATTTGGTATATGATAAAAATTGGCAACGTATTTTAGAAATACACCATTACCATCATAGCGACATAGTATGTTGGAATCCGGGCGCTGAACTATCCAGTACCATAAAAGATATGACCAGCGATGGTTACAAAAAAATGCTATGTTTAGAAACAGCCCATATTAGCCAACCAATGCAACCAGCAGGTGAAAAACCTGCCCGCATGTCATTAACCTTAGGTGTGCGTAGCATCAAGATGCAAGACGTAATGTTATAGCTTTGCGATTTTTATGCAGAAATAATAAGCAAGATTGTTAAAATTTATTAGTATTTTACACTAATAACCGCTATCTCAATTAACGCCCTCACTTTTGATGAGGGAATAAAAATAGGCTGATAGCGCATTAACTAGCAACGAGTTTAACGTAATTCAGACAAATTATTTATCATATTGTCTTTATCTTTCATCTCACGCCAAATATTACCACTATCTTTGCCATAACTACGAACCCGATCTAGCACCAGATCATTGTTTTCTTGTTCACATATTTTGGCTAAATCATGGTAGAAACGGCAAGCAAGCAGACGCGCCTTAGGATCAGAAAAATAGTAACGGCCAACGCGGGTATATAATCCTTTCAAACCATTTAGGATCAAGCCATAGATAGGATTACCAGAGACAAATGCGAGTCCACGAAAAATATTATAATCAACTGTACTAAATGCTTCAGAACAATCTTCTATATTCTCTCTTATTGATAATATCTCTAATGATTTTGATTTACTTTTACGAAAGGCAGTTCTAATAAAAATAGCTGAAATATTGGTTCTAACAGATAACAAATCTTCAATCAGTTTTGGTGCTCCACTGTGATCTAACCGCGCCACCGTTTCTAAAATATTAAGTCCTGAGGTTTCCCAAAAATTGTTTACTTTAGTTGGTTTTCCATGCTGAATAGTTAGCCAACCGTCTCTGGCAAGCCGCTGTAAAACTTCTCGTAATGTTGTTCTCGTTACCCCAATTGACTCCGATAGCTCACGTTCAGCAGGTAAAATTGAACCGGGCGGAAAATGGTTATTCCAAATACTTTCAACAATATACTCTTCTGCAAAATTAGCCGGACTTTGCGCTCTAATAATCATATTTTTCTCTACCTAAAACAAATTTTTGCCATTAATAAAACGAGATAATATCAGAATGAAAAAGTTTGAGGTAGCCGAGTTATTAAGAAATACTAATCTGACCATAAAGACTTAATGCAATTTGTCGTTAATTAGGAAATCGTTCTTTTAATTTCTGGTATAAAAAACGTAGTATGCTACGTTAGTCAATTTTACTTATATACTAGTGAAGGAAAGCAAGTAATAATGAATATAAATATCAGACAAATTATGTTAAAAAATTTCCTTGGTAATTCCCCTGAATGGTACAAATTGACCATTATTTTCTTCTTGATAATCAACCCGCTGTGCTTTTTTTTAGTTAACCCTTTTATTGCCGGTTGGTTACTGATTGCTGAATTTATTTTTACCCTTGCTATGGCGCTAAAATGCTACCCACTACAGCCTGGCGGATTACTTGCTGTTGAAGCGGTAATAATTGGGATGACTTCACCGCAACAAGTAAGTCATGAAATTGCTAACAATATTGAAGTAATACTGCTATTGATTTTTATGGTTGCAGGTATTTATTTCATGAAACAATTGCTGTTATTTGCTTTCACAAAATTATTACTGTCAATACATTCTAAACGTGTACTCTCACTGGCTTTCTGCCTAGCAAGCGCTTTCCTTTCTGCCTTTTTAGACGCGCTAACAGTTATTGCCGTTGTGATAAGTGTAGCCGTTGGTTTTTATTCTATTTATCATAGCTATGTATCCAGCCAGAAAGAGCTTCTTGTGCCGGAAAATAACGCTGACATGACCGAAAAAAGCCAGATCCTTGAACAGTTTCGGGCTTTTTTACGTAGTCTAATGATGCACGCCGGCATTGGCACTGCATTAGGTGGCGTAATGACAATGGTTGGTGAGCCACAAAATTTAATTATTGCTAAATATGTTGGCTGGAACTTTAGTAATTTTTTCTTACATATGATCCCGGTGACGCTGCCGGTATTTGTTTGTGGCTTAATTATTTGCTATTGCGTCGAACGCTTTAAATTATTTGGTTACGGCGCTGAATTACCTGAAAGTGTTCGCCATATTCTGCAAATCCACGATAAAAAAGCCAGCAGAAAACGGGATCGGCGAGAAAAATTGCAACTAATAACGCAAGCATTAGTAGGCGTTTGGTTAATTATTGCTTTAGCTTTCCATCTTGCAGAAGTCGGCTTAATTGGTTTATCTGTAATAATCTTAATAACCTCATTTTGCGGCATAACTGATGAGCACACCATTGGCAAAGCATTTGAAGAAGCTTTACCCTTTACCGCCTTATTAACGGTATTTTTCTCAATTGTGGCAGTCATTATCGATCAACATCTTTTTACGCCATTTATTCAATTTGTATTACAGTCTTCAGAATCATCGCAACTTGTTTTATTTTATTTATTCAATGGGTTACTTTCTGCCATTTCAGACAATGTTTTTGTTGGCACCGTTTACATAAATGAAGCGATGAGTGCGTTAAAAGCGGGATTAATATCACGTCAACAATATGAATATCTGGCAGTTGCCATTAATACGGGGACTAATTTACCTTCAGTCGCAACGCCAAACGGTCAAGCCGCTTTTCTGTTTTTATTAACTTCAGCGCTTTCTCCTCTTATTCGCCTTTCATATGGTCGAATGGTTATCATGGCTTTACCTTATACTATTGTTATGACGCTAGTCGGTTTACTAGCCGTAGAACTATGGTTGATCCCGGTAACAGAGTGGTTTGCTTCATTAGGCTTGATAAATATAGCCAAATAACTTTTTATTAATAATGCTATTATTTATTTGAAAATAATAGCATTCCCCTGTCATTTTAAGCAAAAACTATCGGCTAAATAGAAAATTCATTTTAACAATTTAATTCATTATCTTATTAGCTAATTTAAATTAGCTGTTTTTTTTGTCGTAAACTAAATAAGATCATATGCTTGCCTAACTAACTTATCGAGATAATGGAATAGAATGAACATGTTTAAATTTTTTTACTCATACTCTCAAACCAGAAAAGCTTGGTTGCTAGTAGCTACTAGCGCCTGTATGTTAGAAATTATTGCACTTTATTTTCAACACGGTATGGGACTTAGACCCTGCGTATTATGCATTTACGAACGGATAGCGATATTTGCTATTTTAGCGGCAGGTTTAATTGCTGCCATGGCACCAAAAAGTGCTTTTCGCTTAGTAGCACTAATTTTATGGTTATATAGTAGCTGGGAAGGATTAAAATTAACCTTCGAACATACTCGACTACAACTTTATCCATCTCCTTTTGATTCATGTGATTTTGTCGTTAACTTTCCTTTATGGCTGCCACTTAACCGCTGGTTACCGACTGTTTTTGAAGCCTACGGTGACTGTAGCCAAAAACAATGGTCATTTTTGAATATTGAAATGCCCGTATGGTTATTAATTATTTTTATTGCTTATTTCTTGGTGGCAATAATTGCCTTGTTAAGCCAATTTTTATGGTTTAAAAAAATAGTCATTAAGACAATTTGAGCTGGACTAATAGTTACCAGTCCAGCTTTCGCTATGGCGATTTGATGAAAATAGTGCAGGTTTCCAGCTGAAAATAGTCAAATAGCTAAATAAATATTAGGGGTAAAAGATTATTAACTAATGCTCCTTTAACTATTATCAATGAACACTACTTTTAGAAACCAGATTAATAACTAAAACTCCGGAAATAATTAACAAAATACCTAAAATGGCAGGCCAATCTAATTTTTGCTGATAAAGAAACAACGCTGCCACAGACACCAGCACGATCCCTAAACCAGACCAGATAGCGTAGGCAATACCTAATGGCATCATTTTAACTACTTGTGATAAACCAAAAAATGAAATGCTATAACCAATAACAACAATAATCGATGGCAACAAACGGGTAAAACCATCGGAAGCCTTTAATGATGTGGTTGCAATCACTTCAGCCACAATCGATATTAATAGATATGCCAATCCTTTCATTTATACTCCTAAATATAAACTAATCATCACAATGGTAAGATAATCGAAGCGTTGATTGCCAGTATGTGGGGTAAAACTAAAATAACCAGCAAAAGTTTTCTTTTGCTTTAAACTAGCCTAAACTGGTCGCATTTTCTTATCGCTGTGGATTTAAAAATCATTCTTTTGATAATAAAATCGATTACCTTTAATACATTAGTAATAAATATGAATCAACAAAAAGAAGAATATAACTTTAATAAACTACAAAAAAAGTTACGTCGTAACGTTGGCCAGGCGATCGCTGATTTCAATATGATTGAAGAAAATGACCGCATTATGGTTTGCCTTTCTGGTGGCAAAGATAGTTACACCCTATTATCAATATTACAAAATTTACAAAAAAGTGCACCAGTAAATTTTACTTTATTTGCCGTCAACCTTGACCAAAAACAACCAGGGTTCCCTGCCGACATTTTGCCATCCTATCTCAACAAACTCGGTATTGAATACCAAATAGTTGAAGAAAATACCTACGGTATTGTGAAGGAGAAAATTCCGGCAGGAAAAACTACCTGCTCACTATGCTCTCGCCTGCGTCGCGGTATTTTATACCGGACTGCCAACGAACTGGGAGCCACTAAAATCGCGTTAGGCCACCACCGCGATGATATTTTACAAACTGTATTTCTCAACATGTTTTATGGTGGCAAACTCAAAGGGATGCCCCCTAAGCTAAAGAGTGACGATGGTAAACATATCGTTATTCGTCCCTTAGCTTATTGCCGGGAAAAAGATATTGCCAACTACGCAAAAATTAAAGCATTTCCAATTATTCCTTGCAATCTTTGTGGTTCTCAACCCAATTTACAACGGCAAGTTATCGGCAATATGCTAAGAGAATGGGATAAACAGTACCCAGGACGAATTGAGACTATGTTTCAAGCGATGCAAAATATTGTTCCTTCGCATTTATGCGATAGCAACCTATTCAATTTCAAACAAATTAATCATCCCAGCAACATTATTAATGATGGCGATTTAGCATTTGATAAAGAAACATTTCCCATCATCAACGTCCACCAAGATAATTTTCCCTCAGATCGAGTTAATATAGTTGAAATAAAATAAAAAAAAGCCGATGTATTAAACATCGGCTGATAGTGGTCAATTATTCTGTATAAGAACTCAATATGAGAAAAACTACAATTATAGAGCACAACGTTCATCGCTTAACGTTGCATTCACCTGCAAAATCAATTCTGCCCTAGTTAAGGTTAAAACTTCTTGATATAGCTCAATTTATTTTTTACTAAACTAAATAACTGGAAATTTTATATTGGAAAATGTTTTATTTTATAACCACTTACCTCTTTTTAGCCACCAGATAACAAAACTAATTAAGCAACTTAATAATAAACAAAAAACACTAAATGCAAATTTAAATTCACTACCAGGTATATCATTGAGGTTAACTCCAAATAATCCGGTTAAAAAGGTTGATGGAAGAAAGACAATCGCTAACATTGACATAGTATAAATCCGTTTATTTGTTGCTTCTGATATCAACGCATTAATTTCATCAGTAATAACGGCGGTACGAGCAACAAAACCATCTAATTCATCAATACAGCGTCCAAGCCTTTCGGCATTTTCCTGCATGCGGTGGCGATCATCATCGCTCATCTATAAAAGTTTTTCTGTCGCTAAACGTGCAAAAACATCCCGTTGAGTAGACATATAGCGGCGCACAATAATAACCTGTCTTCTTAATAACGCTAATTTTCCCCGTTCAGGGATCTCTTCAGTTAAGATCTTTTCTTCCATTTTAATTAAACGATCATACAAAATATCGGTAAAATCACTCACTTCATCGTTAATCGAATCAGCAACTTCGACTAACCATTCTCCGCTCGTTTTTGCGCCAACATGATGATTAAGATCGTCAATAACAGGCTCAAGAGATTTAACTTTACGATGTCGACTAGAAATAATTATTTGATTATTAATATAAATACGAAAGGCAACTAGCTGCTCAGGCCGGTCTCCAATATTTTTATTAATCGTTTGTAAATTAACCAATGTACCATCACCAGTTCTTATTATACGCAACCGATTGATATTTGGGCACCTCGAAAAACCTAAGCCGAGTTTGATTTTGCTGATAAAGTTATCGGAAGCTGGTCTACTGAGCTAACCACCATGAAGAAACGCAGCGCCATTAAGAATGACCTCTTTGCAAACCAGTATCACCAACAGACGATCGACAAGT
>NZ_NHNG01000294.1:0-2143 GCF_002287155.1 Arsenophonus sp. ENCA | reverse complement strand
TGAGCACATACTTAATACTCGGGGACGAAAATCGTTGGGCTATTTTTCTCCAAATGAAGTATTTTTAGCTCATCTAATGGCTGCATAACGTTTTATGGGTTTGTTGCGTTTCGACTGGGAATGGGCCGAGAGAAAATCGGAAATGCGGTTAAGTATACCAATAATGATGCCGCCAAATTATTGAGAGTTTCCGGTAATCTGGCAAACTCGATAACCTATCAGGTGGTGAAAAAATGAGACTGCCCAATATGGCAAGAACCATCCGGCGATTTTCGCAACCGTTAACTTTCATCACGGAAGTGATCACCACGAAAGATTTTAAGCCGGATTTTGCGGTGACACGAAAATCGATTGAAGGCGTGATCAGCAGTTTGTCGGATGAGGCAATTAACAAGGATAGTCTGGATTGGTCGCTGGAGTATTTCACGGTACATGTGCAACCGCAATATGCGGATTTGCTCGGTGTTTACTTGGAGTATAAAGGAAAAATATTTAAATCGATTAACCGTAAAGACTATAGCGATTATGGCTATGTGCGCTATGTCTTTGAGGAAGTGAAAGATAGTGAGATCACTAGTCGTCTATTGAAAGACTCGCGCCTAAATTCTGCATCTTAGTCAGTATTTTACTAAGTTCATCTTCGCTCAAGGCGAGTTGAGCGGCAATAAAAAATAAAATATGTTGATTCATTGTTCTTGGTTTTTCGCCCCCCGTGTATTTACGCCATTGATTAGCACCGGATAGCCCACACAATTCAGCCATTTGATTACCCGTAAAACTCATCTTATTTTTGAGTTTTTTTAAATCTTCTGTGGTTGGAGGCGTGTATTTTTTGATGATTCGCATAATGAAATGCCCTGTTAAGGGCATCCTTCTAAATAAATTTAATAATAATTGCGGTAATACCTGCCACAGCAGCAACTAAACTGGCAGAAACTGCGATTGGATACCAAATAGTTTCTTTATTTATTTTTGACGTTTCAGCCATTAGTTTACTAATTTCTGCTCTTATTTTTTCGATTTCGACATCGTGTAATGCTTTTACTTTTTCACTCATATTTCCTCCTGTTAGGGATGTTGGCTGCGGATTTCCGCTCCCTGTAATTACACTACAGCACCAAAGGGGCTAAATGTCAATGCAAAATACGGATTTACACCACAAAAACTACCAGCCACCGATCCAACGGTTGGCAATGGTGATTCGAGATACGCTAGAAGTTGCCGAAAACACGCTATTTATCGGCCGTGAAAATCTGGCGAATCAGGATTTTAACGCGCCTGTTATCAGTATTGAGCAATCGGGCAACAGTGAAGTGAAAGGCTTTAGCGAAACGTACCGACGAAACGTTGAGGTGATGTAAGCGTCGTTAAATCCGCACATTTTTTTACTTCTTCTAATTTGCCATCATGTTCATCTCTAAAAATTGAGGAGAAATATCAGATGGGAGTTTACCAAGCGTGTTGCTTAATAGTGAAATAAGAGTGTTTCGGTGATTGAAGTAAATTTTACGCTGTTCTGAGATGGAAATTCCAAAGACCTGCGCTAAGGAGTAAGAAGGTATCATCAATAAAGGGTCTACGATTCCGTAAAATTTGGGTCATGCAACCGAGGCGCTTGATACCCGCGATGGCGTGTTCAACACGAGTTTCGCAGTCTCTAAAAAAGAAGTATAAATTTAAAAACAAGAAAAAATCAGGATATTCATATTTTGTCCGGTTATCCATGCATTAAAGATATCTATAAAATATTCTTGTCAAGGAAGCAGCCTAGCGGCTGCAAATCGATATCGGGTAGAATGGTGGTACCTTGAACTTCTGGAAATCATATAAAATTACCCCCGTGCTTTCTGAATTCACTCCTCGCCCTCTAAGAGGCTGTCGCAAAAGGGGTGGAATTTTTTTTTCAACAATATCCCACCGTGCAGATTTTCTCTTTTTCTGATTTTAGTTTGTACAAATAATAGACTGAAAATCATCCATAATATCAGAGCAACCGCTCTTGATAAGTTATAGGCCATTGCATGCAGGGTAAATTCGAGCTTTACCGCTAATAATCCCTTACGCCGGAAACGTTCCAAACCCTGAATTCCCCGCAATGCTGAAAACACAGGTTCAACCATGCTCTTTCGCTGATTCAAGATTT
>NZ_NHNG01000757.1:0-2143 GCF_002287155.1 Arsenophonus sp. ENCA | reverse complement strand
TGAGCAAAAATGGGCGCCGTCACGATAAACGCTTACTCGATAAAGTCGATATAATTCGCCATATTCCTCCTGAGGTAACCATCTGGGCAGATACCGGTTTTCAAGGTATAGATAAACAGCATCCTAATACACAAATCCCAAAAAAAGGAACTCGAAAAAGACCTTTATCGCCTGAACAAAAACAAGAAAATAAAATAATCTCGGGCATCCGTATTACAGTTGAACACGCCATCGCGGGTATCAAGCGCCTCGGTTGCATGACCCAAATTTTACGGAATCGTAGACCCTTTATTGATGATACCTTCTTACTCCTTAGCGCAGGTCTTTGGAATTTCCATCTCAGAACAGCGTAAAATTTACTTCAATCACCGAAACACCCTTATTTCACTATTAAGCAACACGCTTTTTGCAGCAATGCCTTGGCCTTATTCCACTCAGTACGTTGTTCATCCGTCCAGGCGTTATCGCCAATTTTTTCATTGAGCGCCCGCATATCGGTCGCTACAGTCTGGCGTTTTTGTTGCAACTCGTGGAGTTTCATCTTGTATCCTTTAAACATTTAATAAAGTCAATAGACGCTCGCGCGCCATTCTTTGATTGATGGCGTGTTGAAGCACACCTGTTTCTTTTGCTTGCTGCCAGGCTTTTAGTGATCGGACAGCCGAGTCCGTATCCTGATAGGCCGGATAAGTGACGGGACTGACATCGAAAAGCCGGGAAAACCGATGGATTTCACGTATTACAATGCCTTCGTCGTCCTCATACCAATGCTCACCATCGTGAGCAACGCGAAATCCAAATGATGATTGGTCAATATCGCCTCTTCGCATTGGCTCCAGCACCAAATCGCGGATTGTCTGGGTATCGGGTGCACAGATGTCGTACTGCAAACCGCGTTCATCCACCGATAACGCCAGTGTTCCGGCTACCGTGCGGCCAAGAATGAAATTGGCATCGTGATTAAATAGCGCTCTCACATCATCATTGAGCACACCATCAAATGCGTTGGGCTTTATGATTTCTCTAAAACCCCATAGCGGCTCGGAGCGACTATTGAACACAGAGCCATAGCCAATAATTCGTGAGGGGTGGGCATCTTGTTGTTCCGTTCTAATATTTCCGCTATAACAGCGCGTTTCCCTGTCAAGCATCGGCAATTTCCTCTTTGATTTTTTCTTTTGTCTCTTCATCGGTCGTTAAAGGGATTGGGTTGGCGGCATTAACGCTCACCAGCATTTCATCCAGTCCATCTACTGGATTCATGTCTTCAAAGGCCCGTGCTTCATTGCGACTCATCCAACCATCAATAATGGCGTAATGATAGAATTGAGCACGTTCTTGGGGGGTTCCGCGCATCAAACCAGCGAGATTAAAACGTACGTAAAAGCCTGCACGTCGCTCAGCGCGAGTAAATAAACGCCGATTAAGCTCCTGCTCCCAATTAGCCACCCAGGGCATGATGCTATAACGTACAAAGTGAATGGCTTGTGCAGTGATATTGCTGTAGGTGGCTTTCTCCAAATCGTTAATCATATGCGACGGTAGATTAAAAATACCCGCAATCATTGAACGATTGAGTTTCATCATGTCAATAATTTGTGCATCGACTGGCGAAACGGTCAGCGCCTTGTAATCCAGATCTGCCGGGATAAGCAGCGTTTTGTTTTCTTCGCGCCGCAATGTCGACATGGCATTGGCCCACATCGCCTTTAAGCGTTCCCAGCCTTCCTTCTGAATTTCGCCTTTGACTGAAACAATACCGGTAGGTCGCGCATTACCTGCAAAGAAACTGGCGGTATAGTGTTGTCCACTCATGCCTATGCCAATCGTATCCGCGTGTTGCAAAATCGGACTTAATCCCATTTTCTGGTTATTGCCCAGTGCTTGAATGTGGATCATGTCGTCCATCGACACGGCAAAATTGCCTTGCTCGTTGTAAACGCCGTAGGTATAGCGTCCTCCGGTATTAATGAGGCTGTCGCAAAAGGGGTGGAATTTTTTTTCAACAATATCCCGCCGTGCAGATTTTCTCTTTTTCTGATTTTAGTTTGTACAAATAATAGACTAAAAATCATCCATAATATCAGAGCAACCGCTCTTGATAAGTTATAGGCCATTGCATGCAGGGTAAATTCGAGCTTTA
>NZ_NHNG01000395.1:0-2146 GCF_002287155.1 Arsenophonus sp. ENCA | reverse complement strand
TTCAAAAATCAGTCGATTAGCCAACAAATAATGATCTCACTCCCTCTTGTGCTGAAAAAAACAGCAAATCTTACCGACTGTGATCCCTATTTCATACGGCCTCAGGATCTTTGAAATTCCTAGGCGTTAAACATTTGGCAAAAAAACGCTTCCGTTTTGATTGAGAAGCCACTTTTCTTACGGCCTCTCTCTGCTTCCCCTGTGGGAATTGATAAACATTATTTTTCATTTTCCACCTCGCTTGGCTGCCAATGAATTTTTTAACTTATAAATTTCCCTTTTCCCTTTTTCCCGTTGTTGCTCTTTTTCTTCCTGATCGGGCGTCAGAGTGCGATTATTAAAAATCACCATATCCGCTTTGGCATCGTAACGAATGCCGTAATCTGGCAAGTCGTTCGCTTTAGCCAGTTGTTTAATGTTATGCCTAAACATTTTCAACAATGCGGTGCTTCCCGTTTTTAAGTGCAGTTTTTCAAGGGAAATCGTAAACTCCCCCTGATTACCACAATGTTTACGGGCTATTTCATAAAGTCGCCTGTCTATTGCTTTTCGTATACGGAAGTAATCTGGACTAATTTTTAGCATTTTCTTTTTATGCAAAGCCTGATACAGCCAGTCCGGTAAGGTGACTTCTATCATACCAACATCTAGCTTTCCTTTTTTATCCTCAACAATACGCCAACTATCTATCAGACCAAAAGAAATAGTCTCCTGCTTATCTTCGGAGTATACGACATTTGTTTTTATTACAGTTCCTTTCAATCTAGATAACGCCTTTTCTAATAACTCATAGTTCCTACCGCCATTATCTCGATTAGTTGTAATGAAAAAATCATAAGGAGTAAACGCTATTACACGACTTATTTGCTCTCCTTTATTCATGCTTTCTTGTAATTTAGAAATAGCATAAATCCAAACATCTTTATCAAAAATAGTTGCCATTCCTGATGAAGTTGATTCTACAATAACTGTAACATTTCCATTTTTATAGATTCTAGTCTTAGTATCACCGCCTTTTAAGGCAAAAAATGGGTGTTCCATGCTCGCCATTTCATCACGAAAACTTTCTATCTCAACTTCATCGGCAATAAAAAATTCCAATTCATTTTTACGGGGGCGTAGCGTTTTCAAGTTACTTACTCTCTGATTAATTGTATGATTTACCATAGCCTCAATCCTATCTTTTCTAGGGTTGCTGGTCAGAACCAGCTAAGAGTTACCCGATCTTAGCTGGTTCGTACTGTTTTCGGACTTCAAAAACCGCCATTCGGACTTCAAAAACCAACAAAAAACCGAAATAAGCGGACTTTAAAAACTATAATAGCGGACTTTGAAAACAAATCAAGTGATAAGAACAAAAAACGTTCTATTTCATCTGTGGGTAAGTCGTTTTCAATGCGGACTTTAAAAACCAAAGGGGCGGACTTTAAAAACCAAAAGGCGGACTTTAAAAACCAAAAGGCGGACTTTAAAAACCAACATGTCGTAAAACTCATTATATTTCATACACCTACAGCCAAAAAAATCCCTTTAACTCTTTTAACTTATACATAACTAATCTTTTAACCGAGTTTCCCCCCCTCGAGCCTGTGGATAACTTCACTTCTAGCAAACCTGCCAAACAGCAGATTTTTGCTCCTTCCTGATAAAATTCCCTGTACCCCTCTCAAGCATCAGTGTGAACGTGCATCAATCGGCATTGGGTGCTCTTCCGCTTCCTCGCTTTGGCTGTTCGTTCCTCGTCGCTTCGCGCCTGCGGTACGCCTCAGCCAAAGACTGCGGCGAGCGGTGGGAGTTACAGGAACCCATTCTTTTTTCGATTTTAAAGCCCCCGGAAAGCCTGTAGTGCCGTTTTCTCGGTTTCAATAGCTCCTATCATGATTAAAATTACCCCCGTGCTTTCTGAATTCACTCCTCGCCCTCTAAAAACGTTGTTTCAGCGAAACGGTGCTTGGGCCGAACTGCTAAACACTTACCCACTGAGGCCTGTTGAAGTAGAAGTTGTCACCAAAATGCTAGCTTGTGGCACACCACTTATGGGAAGCCGCGAATTATGCTGTGAGAATACCCATTGTCCACATCGGCGCCTTATTTACCAAAGCTGTAAAGGTCGGGGATGCCCGAGCTGCGGCAAAAAGGCCACCGA
>NZ_NHNG01000004.1:0-8449 GCF_002287155.1 Arsenophonus sp. ENCA | reverse complement strand
TAATCCAATGATTGCTTTACATAAACGATTATCTCGTAACAGCCGCTCTTTGTTGATCATTTCAAACCTTTATTCTCTAAGTTAAACCTCTTTTTATTCTCAATAGCGTGACAAAAAATGCAAGTCTCTATTCAGCAACTAGTTTATAATTGATTTTAGAAGTTATGACCTAATACCCAGTCAATATAAAAAATGACAATCAAAGATTGTACCCTACAAAATGTAGGGCACTTTATAGAGAAAAACGGCTATTTTCTCTTTGGCAAGGTACATTGATAAAACGCGAACAAGACCAAACGGATATGAAACGTCGAAGTAAGGTTACTCAATGAATAAAATTGAAATTTATTCTTAATGTCTTGTAACGTATCTCTTACCACCGGATAAGAAACATCACGCGCCCAGGCAATCTCTTTCTTAGTTAATCCTAAAGAAAATAACAAAGCTGTTTCAAACTGCACTGGCGTTAATTCAGGAAAAAGATTGCGTAATTCCGGATATTGAGTAGGATCGAACACAGTCATATAGACCTCCTCTTAGGTTTATGTGATAGCTGTATAGTCAGATTCACGTTCTGGCTATGCAGCGCTAAAAAACAACGTAACGCTTAACAAACGCTTAACAAACAACATCTTAAAAACGAACAGATTATAACGATTATTACCAGTGACACCTTTCGTTCTCCGTTCATAAAAATCTGCCTCCTCGCTCAGCTGCGGGGGACGATTTTTATGAACGGAGAACTTAAATCACTTTCACCTGTAATAAAACGACAATATCTGTTTTAGTACTTGACGTAGACTTACCGGATAAAAAACCTTTAGGCAAAAAACTAAAACCCGTTCCACCTTCTTCCAGCTTATTCTCTGCCAATCCCCCGAGCACAATCACATCACCGCTTTTTACGGTTACATCAGTAACAATATCCCGTTTAATCAACGTAGGAGATTGATTAACGCCAGTATCCGTTTTCACAAAGTTAGATAATTGCTGCTGAATTTTTAAATCAATTGCCTGACTTTTTATCGTTGGCTGAATATCGAATATCACCCCACTAGAACGGTATTCAACAGACTGAACAGGGCGACCATCCTGATAAGTCACACTGGATAAAACAGGTACATCAGAGCCTACGCTAAAATTTCCTTTTGAACCGGATTTAACACGCAATGTTGGACTGCTCACCACATGAAAACGGCTATCAGTACGAAATAATTCAATCATCGCATCCAAATTCCCCGTATTAATCGTAATGAAATTCTCATAATTTTGTTTTATGCCAATATTAATGCCCAATTTTCCCGACAATACTTTAGCTAATAAATTAATTCCACTGCCCTCTTTTTCAATATCCTGAACCTCAAAAACATAGCCAGTAACAACCAGTTCACGTGAAGGGGTATCAATGGCACTCAACACATCTTTGATACGCAAAACTTCCGAATTCGTTCCATAAAAAACCAGTTTATCTCCGTTGCCAACAACCTCCCCCTCAGATTTAAAAAACGCTTTAAGGTAATCAACATCACGATGTATCGGATTATAAACAAAACTCTGTTTAGCGACTTTAACCTCAAGAGGCTTAACCTTCATTAGATAAACCACGCCGTTTTTTTCGAAAATCTTAATATTTATGTTCTGAAAATAACGAACAATAAACTGATTAAAATCCTGCTTTTCCGTAGCATGAAAGCTAATCAGACTTAAATCATTAGCCAAGTTAGGGTCAACCATATAAGGCTTTTGCAAGACTTCATCATAGATTAAGGAAATCGCTTTAGATAAGGGAACCGCTTCAAGCTTAAAATCAACATGTTTCGCAGTCGCTGAAAAAATAACAAAAAATAGCCCTAACAGGAATTTATTCACTGCCCACCCCCTGAATAATAATTCACTAACTGACCATCAACCTCACCTTGCAAAAAACGACCGCTAAACTGAAACTGACTCCGTGGCTCAAGGCGCAATAGCCCTTTTTTATCCGCCAAAATGACATAGGCTTTCCCTTCTCTAACCAACTCACCGGTAATACGCCACTTAGCCGACAAAACCAGCTTAGGCGAGCTTACAGACAAGTTCTTTACTTGATTAGGCATTGATAAAGCAGAATTAACCGATTTTGACTGATTTGATGATTCAGGCTTTAAATATTGATGGAAATAGTCATACACAAAATACACTGAAACTAAAATACCAATCGGCACAAGAATCATTAACATCAATACTTTTGTTGATGAAAAAACAGACTGACGTTTATCTGTCTTTAAGGTATTTGGATTATTTCCCTCAACCGATTTATATAATTCAAAAATCGCCTTATCATATTTTTCCTGATAATAGTTCATACGATTGGTTTTAGTAATTTTCACGCCCTGAAAAACATCCACCCGATATCGACTTGATAAACCAAGTGAAACATGTTTTTGCATCCGATACGTCGTTTCAATGCGGGCTTTAATAAAACGAGGAATATCAATAACCGTCTGATTAATCACCACTAAATCAGACATAACGCCTGTTTCTTTATTAATAAAATGACCATGTTCAGCAATAAACGAACGATGATTTTTAGGAATATCTTTATCGCTGCCCCATACCCGCCAAACTTCATCAATCACCACCAAATCACCAACCTGACAAAAAGTAGACTGATTTTCCATCGACGGTAAAAAATCTTTATCAAGACATTGACTATTTTCAACGTGGACTAATGAACCCAGATTGTCATACACCAATTTTTTATTTGCTTTCAGGCAATAATCTTTTATTTTCTGTTCGTTCAATCCGTAGATATTGGAGACAACACGGCGACCAGATGCAATCGCAGGGACAATGACCGATTTCACCACCTCATAAGATTTCCCTGAACGAGGCACACCAACATACGCAGTAATCGGCATCGCTTTCCACCCTTAACCAATTATCGGTAATCGACGAATAATAAAACGGGTCACCATTGCAGAAATCACCAACGGCACACCGAATGGAAATTGTAATAAATTCAGGAAATACCAAATCGCATCCGGTAAAGCGCCAAAAAGTTCAGCTAAATTAGTTGATTGCGGTAAAAACCCGTCTATAACAACAGGAATAAACTCCGTCGTAATATAAAACAACGCAAAAAACAAAAAAAACTTAGGCACAATCCCTTTAAAAACAAACTCAAACGCACCACTAAATAACGTAATAAATAATCGTCCCATATATCACCTATGCACTTAATAATTTCCGCAATGCGATAAATGCCCAAACCAACGCAAATATAGATCCAATAACTCCCCTGTTTTGTTCAATCAACGGACAATGTGAGTCAATTTTGTAATCTTTGCCATAAAATGGAACATTCCAGACCGGACACTGAACATTACGGGACGGTAAACTAAAATTTTGCAAAAAAGGAAAAAACGACTTATAAGGCTGTAATATCTGTTCCGCCGTAGGCATCTTTAAGTCAGGATATTTAATATCATCCTCCTTAAAATCCACATTATTACCGGATGGATTACCTAATTCATTATTATTAGAATATGACGGCATCACCTGAATAGGTGAATGAGAATTAAGTTGTGCAGGTTTAAACCATTCACTTTTTTTAAGATTAGATAATTCAGGATTATTGGAAGTAACTTCTTCCTTAGAAATTGCATTACTTGAGCTATATGGAACACCTTGATAATCCATAGATAAAGAAGCTTCCATAAATATATCATTATAAAATTTTGTTAATTCATCAATATCTATCGAAACCTCGTTTAATTTTTTTAAAAAAGATTCTTTAACTTGATTAGGCTGTTTTTCAGGTTCTTTTGGAATACCTTTGAAACCACTATTAGTATAAACATGAACATTAGTCTCAAATTTTCCCACTTCGCCTTTTTTATAAAAACCCCGAGATTCAGTATAAGTACCCACATATTCTAATGTCACAAAACCCATATTTTTATTAATATGCTTCACAGAAGGGGAATCAACACTACAGGCTACTCCAGCTAATCCACAACCTTTTGGTTTATTTGAATTTTTATATTGATAGAAATAAGATAAAGCAACACTTGACCAATCATAACCCTGTATGATTTTATGATTAAAATAAGTATAAAATGGATAAGAGTTATTTAATGAATCCGAAATAATGACATCGCCATTCTCTGTTGTATTTATTGTTATAAAAAAAGGATTATCTGGAGATGGCTCAAAATCTGAAATATAGTTTTTTCCATTTACAAAAACATCATACCGACCATCGTCTCTTTTCTTACCACTCGTGGCGACTTTAATTTCATCAGAAACAAAAGCATTTTCATTTATAGTCCCAATACTATAACCCACTCCAGCCCAACTCAACGCGCCACCAACCGATTTATAAATTGATTTATCAGTTATCTTTGATGAAATACGTTTCAACAATGAACTTGAAATAGAACGACTTGTGTTACTCACTAAAGATAAATACACCGCATCATTAGCAGCAATAGCCGCCGCTCTTGTGGCTATTATTCTAGCTAAACCCGCACCAATAGCCGTACGAGCAAGAAGAATAGCCGGATTCGCATAAGAATAATAAACCGGAAAAAATAAAACGATAGCAATCAAATGATAAATAACTATTTTTTTCTTCAAAAAGTACCGATTCATTATCATGGCCTATTATCAATAAGTATTAAATCCTTGTATTACCGCCCAACCACATAATACACCGGTAAAAAAACTCATTAGTTCCCACATAAACACCTCTGAAATGGGGCTTTAAAGCCCCTAACAGCTAAAACGCATTAAGCATACGAGCAACTTTTTTAATACCCATAACAACAACCGCAACACCCATAATTGTTCCAGCAACAGCAACAACGCCAGTAATAATCGGTGCTACGTCAATCTTTTTTAACAGTCCATCAAGATAATTAGCCGATACAGGTGTCTCGTCAGCAAACGCAAAAGAACTTAATGCCATTGTTGCGAAAACGCCCGTTTTTAAATAAGCAGAAGAAATACTATTTGTAATATTCATAAAACACCTACAAATTTAACATTTTAATCATTCGTCCTAATCCATAACCTAATACATAAAAGATTAAGACAAGCCCTAACCCCGCCCCTAAGATATTTACATCGAATTCTCCTAATGGCGGATTATTTGAAATAAACGAAGAATGAAGTTTAATAACTTCTGTTTTCGATAATTTCAAAATAACGTCATTACAACTATTTTCATTCCCACCCGTATTCATAGTGGGATGACATAATTGAGTCGTAATATCGATAGAATCATCCATACTACTTATTCCACTAAATCGAGAAATAAATAAGGTTATATACTTCCAGTAACTCTACTGTTGCCATAGCCATTACCTATTCCACTAAATCAAGAAACATTTCAACGTTATGACCCGTTAAGGGCTGCCCTGTCTGCTTATCGTGATATCTAAACGAACGCTCAAAACCGGAAATACGGCAAACCAATTCATTCACTTCTGAATCAATCGCCCCCACACGTCGTTTAGACCGAATTTTGACTATAGGCGGTTTAGAATAAGGGTCAGGTGCGGGTAAAATAACGGTGGTATAAACGTGTCCATCATTAGACGTACTGACACGGGTCACTTTTCCACTAATCACCGTTTGATATAAGGGCAATGCAGCCATAATTTTCACCTTTCTTGATTTAAGCATTTACAACTTGTTTAAATGGATAAATATTATTTTGACGTTCAAAAACACTCACTGGCTCAACGTACCAATCAGGCCGTTGTTGAGAAAAATCGATATGGATAACTTTATAAAAGGGAATGACGTTAGATTTGTCGCCAGTAAGATTTTGTAATTGTGATTTGCTGATGCCAATATTGGTTAATAAAGTTAAATTATCATAAAATGTTCTTCTTGCCAGAGAGTTAAAAACATTTAAATAACCTTCATTCACTAAACGGCGATAAAAACCAAATATCCGTTGGGCTTTAGCATAGGAGATGTTGCCTTTTGGCGTGGTAGAATAATAATGTGATTTTAATCGTTCAAAAATATGTTCATCATCATAAATATTCATTTCCATTCCCCTCAGTGCCGTCAGCAAATCATCAAAACTTTTCATCCATAGATCGTAAATTAAATTAGCCCCACCACGTTCATAGTGTTGTTGATAAAGACAAAGCGCCGAAAAATTAACCGGAATAGCATTATCTTTTAAAAAACGTTTTTTTAATCGCCCTTCTAATCTCAACAAATTATTAGCAAAATCCGTCAGGCGTTTATCATTTAAAATGGCAAACTGATTAAGCAAAACCTCATCATTAGGATTAACCCGTAATTTTCTTTGTATTTCACCTAATCGTTTTGCCAATTCAAACGCTTTATAATAAATACACAATTCCCTGTGTTTAGAGCCACGGTTAAAATAGACGGTTGATTCATAATCGTTTGATTTCGTGGCTTTGGTTTGTCCATGACTGATATTCTTAAAATAAGCAATCACCTGTTTACAAATACTTTCCGTCGCTAATCTTACTGATAAAGTCGTATGAAGCTCAGAAACTTCGGTATTTGCCACATCTAACAAATTAAAAAGATGTGGCATGGAAGCCGATAGATTAGTGATTAATTCCAAACCACATAATGCAATATTGGTTGAACCAAATACGTTATGCCCCTGTAAGAGTTTGGCGGGTGAAGCCTTAAGATTGACACGCGGAAAAATCAAATGGGTTCCCTGATAAATCTTCATACCCAGACTGGCAAAATGGGTTGGTAATGATTCAAAAGGATGCGCTAATCCCTGAACAGACAAATCCCCTTTTATTTCAAATTCCACATCACGAGCAGACAAGCGAATCCCGCTTAATTTAGCAATCTGCATAAAATCGATAGAACCCCCTCCATGCTCCCTATCACGAGATGTTCTAATCACATACTCATCTTTAAATGGAATCTGAAGCTCAAGAAGATCAATCATAACAACCACTCTATGAATACTAATAGTGATTATATATAGTCAACTATCTTTAAATAGTCAACTTACTATTCATAAATAAGTTATTATTTCTATAAATGACTCACAAGAGAGAATTTTTATGGCTATAGGTAATAATATACGAACAAGAAGAGAAGCTTTAGGAATGACTAGAGAAGAGTTAGCCGAAAAAACACAAATATCATTCTCTCAATTATCAAAAATAGAAAGAAATGAACAAAAAAATCCAACTATTCAATCAATTATCGCAATCAGCACCGCTTTAAATTGTTCAGTTGATGAGCTTATCTATAATAAAAAATCAACTGACACTAATTATTTAATAAAAGTAATAAATAACTTGCCATTAGAAGATCAAGAAGTAATAAAAAAAATAAGTAAAGGTATGAGCCTGATAAATCAAGCCGAAGAAATGTTAAATAAAAATCAATAAACATAATAAAGTATGTAAAATAATGCGGAATCCGCACAAGAGTACATAATTAAAGAGTCATGCACTCTTGATTAAGTAACATTTAATTAACAATTGGATTGGCATTAAGTAAGAAATAAATCAAGATGGTTAAGTAGATTTACCCTACCTACACCATTCATATACAAAGTGAGAAAAATAGGAGATCAACTATGAGTTTAGGAATGGGAATAGCGTTAATAGCTGTACTAATCGTAGTCTGTCATCATTTTGGTATTGGAAAATTGTAACCAAAATCGACATAACCACAGGTTCGCACAATGGCGTTATGTGTAAATGGCCGCCGTCTGCGAGGAGATATTTTCGCAGACGGCTATTCAACATAACGGCGTTGTATAATTGTGCGAACCTTAATAGTATTTTGCGGAATATTAATTTTATTGATTTAGCGTAAAATTAAACAATAAATAAAAGCAAATAAAAAAATCCATCTGTCGCTAAACGATTCGCTTGTCTTCGACCCTCAGCCACTCAGTCGCTTTATTTATCGTAAAAAGATGGCTTAGCAGGGATGCTACGCATGGGTTACGTGAAATATATCAATATCCCACCGCTTCGCGGGCTTCGGCGGTTTTCCATTCGGTTATCTTTGCGATTTCAATCTACCGCCTTACATGTCCTGACGGACATTTTAAAAATATCCGCTATAATTTTAAGGCTGGATGCCCCAATATCTGACCTTGCCATATTTAGGGGAACACACATCCAGCATCTCCAAGCATAAAAAAGCCCGCCAAGAAGGAGGCTGTCGCAAAAGGGGTGGAATTTTTTTTTCAACAATATCCCACCGTGCAGATTTTCTCTTTTTCTGATTTTAGTTTGTACAAATAATAGACTGAAAATCATCCATAATATCAGAGCAACCGCTCTTGATAAGTTATAGGCCATTGCATGCAGGGTAAATTCGAGCTTTACCGCTAATAATCCCTTACGCCGGAAACGTTCCAAACCCTGAATTCCCCGCAATGCTGAAAACACAGGTTCAACCATGCTCTTTCGCTGATTCAAGATTT
>NZ_NHNG01000236.1:0-2151 GCF_002287155.1 Arsenophonus sp. ENCA | reverse complement strand
AACCCATGCAGATGCAATCTTAGATCGGCTGGTTCATGGCAGCATCAAATTAGAGCTAAAAGGAGAATCAATGCGAAAAATACAAACGCTATTGACTGATGGAGATCAGTGAAGTTAATTTAAAAAAATGGTTCTGTGATAATGACACAAAGCGATCTCCATCGATGTTAATAAGTGATCTTCTTCATGGTAATACGCAAAGTGCGAAAAATTGGTGGCATTGCCTATAAGTTTGTTTCACCCGGACGACGGGGTGTGCCTGACCGATTAGTTGCACTGCGCAATGGCAACATTATTTTTGTGGAGTGCAAAGCACCGGGCGAAAAACCCACCCCCTACCAATTGCGCGAACACGCACGGCTTTTTGCCCTGGGCCATCAGGTTATCGTACTGGACAGTCAGGATCTAAGCAGTATCCTAACCGTTGCGGGCTGAGAACTTTAAAAGCAATTTATCTTCTTGATTTCCCTTATTTAAGCCCCTGCGGGTTACAGAACACTTTTCACACTATCAATTTCATTATTGACGAAAGAAGAAATCATGCGCTATAGTTTATTTGCATCTGCAAAATCAGATGTTGGGTTTGAGACCCCGCTTGGAGTTAACCGCGACATATACACGCCGCGAGCGTGTTTTTTAATGTCGTAATCTAGCTACATTTCAATGGTGGGCTGGATGGGGCAGCTGAAAAGCTGGCCGGCTGGTTAACTCCGGTAGTCTCAACCCTGTTCAGTTCACCGCCAATATGAGTTTGAGACCTCTTTGGTGGTGGTAAATTCAAGTTAACCATTGGAGGTCATATTATGACTACCGCACAAGCTATCTCGTTTTCTTTCCAAGAAACACATGATGTACGCATAAAGATAATAAATTCTGAGCCGTGGTTCTGCCTTAAAGATGTATGTGAAATTTTATCCATTATTGTTGCAAGCCCTGAACGTTTTCAAATGGATAATAAAGGGGTTACAAAACATGTAACCCTTACAAAAGGTGGAAAGCAACTACTCACATTCGTCAATGAACCTAACCTTTATCGTGTGATTTTCCGTAGCAATAAGCCCGAAGCAAAACAATTTCAGGATTGGGTGTTTAATGAAGTCCTTCCATCAATCCGCAAAACTGGTAAATATGATCGCCATCAACCACAACCCCAAACTAAAGCAACAGAGCGTTTTACACATTTAGTCTGGTGTATGACAAATGGCTTCCGTTTTGAGCGTTCATGGAGTAATGCGGTGTGGCTAGCGTTGCGCGAAGTAACTGGCACACCCTCACCGGAGCGTTTTCAGGTAGAGCATATCCCATTAATGGCTGACGAATGCAGACGGATTTACTATATCACCGAAGCACTACGCCAGATTATCAATGACGCTGAAAAGCAGGTTATCAAACGACTTTTACGTAAACGTGAGAATATCGATACCGTGTTAGCGGAAATAAAACAGCTTTTTGAGCACTTCCACCATCAACAAATCGGGATAATCACCGCACGCACCGATCACTGGTATGAAGGTGAATTGACCCACTTCTTAGAACGTCATTAATCAATCTTAACGCCCCTTTTACAGGGGCAATCTTTCATCAATTTAATTATTGAGGAATACCTTTATGTCAAATTTAATCAACATCGAAACAAAAAACATTAACGGTACATTAATCCAAACGGTAAATGCTCGTGATTTACATGCGTTTTTGGAAATTGGAAAAGATTTCACTACGTGGATAAAAGACAGGATTAAACAATATGGCTTTGTTAAAAACCAAGACTACGTAATTGTAGAAAATTTGAGCTCCCCAAAATCGGGGAGCGCGAATTCTAGGCAACAAGCGCTTAAAGAATACGCAATTTCCCTCGATATGGCGAAAGAGCTATCAATGGTTGAGCGCAACGAAAAAGGCAAACAGGCAAGACAGTATTTTACACGAGTTTCGCACAAAACTAATTTGGGTACGCTAATAAAACACGGATGTGCTCAGCAATAGCATTTTTGATTACGTCCCAATTTTGTTGATAAAGGGTTATTTTTTCAGATATACGACGTTTATGTTGTTCAAACCACGCAGAAATAGCGAGAAAAATATGATTTCTTTGCGCTCGGCTCGTGCGAGCCTGACAGCGTTCAATACCACAATTTTGTTTAACTTCTCGAT
>NZ_NHNG01000466.1:0-2159 GCF_002287155.1 Arsenophonus sp. ENCA | reverse complement strand
AGAGTATCTTACACTGCTTACTTGCAAGAATATTTTATAGATATCTTTAATGCATGGATAACCGGACAAAATATGAACATCCTGATTTTTTCTTGTTTTTAAATTTATACTTCTTTTTTAGAGACTGCTAAACTCGTGATGATAAAACTCCTTTCAAATAAACCATCATGCCTATTCGTCTTGTACATACAGAGTCAACGCTCTCGGTAACCGTTCAATTTAAATGCTGGCATGAAAGGAGAAACAGAGGGCTTTTACTAAGAAACATGGTTTTACCATCAGACGTTTAAACAAGCTCACTCTGTTTCATGTGATAGTAGCTAACTATCACAAAAAACAAGATACAAGACGTGGACGATTTTATTTTTGGAACGCTAGAAGGGAATATCATCATCAAAATCAGGAATTGATGATTCATTACTTTGATTAGGTTGCGGTGTATTACGTATTGAATGTTTTGGCTGAAAAACTTGAGGTGTTACTGAATCTCCGTTCTTACTCCCCAACATTTGAAATGTCCCCTGAATACCCACAAAAACTTCTGTGGAATATCGTTCTTCTCCACTTCTTTCGTCTAGCCACTTTCTGGTTCGCAATTGTCCTTCAACATAAACTTGACGTCCTTTATCGAGATATTGACCTGCAATTTCAGCCAATTTACCTGTAATAAAGACTCTATGCCACTCTGTTTTTTCCCGTTGTTCACCAGTTTGTTTATCCTGCCAAGATTCATTCGTTGCTAGTGAAAAAGTAGCAAAACATGACCCGTCTGGTGAATATCTAACAATCGGTTTATCACCCAGATGACCGATTAAAATGACTTTGTTAATTCCTCTGCTTGCCATTATCTACTCCGTGATTAATAATTTATTTGATTAATAAATTAATTTTTTCTTTATCCGATAATTGTTCAAAAGCGATCAATGCCGCTTTAATAACATCTGAACGTGAAGTACCTATCAAATTTTCTTTAACTGCAAATTGAATATTTCTGTTTATTAATTGAAAATATTCATCATTCAGACTGATGGAAAAAGGTTTACATTTATTTTCTTCTTTTTTACCTTTCTCCATGTCGTTTTTATTCTCAGAAAATGAGCCATTAATAAAATCATCTTCTGTTTTTGATTTATTTCTTACTCTCACAGAATCACCTCATTAACTAAATTTTTAATTTCTATTTTTGCTTTTTTCATTATCAGCATCAATGACAGTGATAGATTCAGCCCATGTGTCACGATATATTTTTCTATCGAAAATTCTATTTTTTGTTAGTGAAAATTGAGGGAACTCTAAAAGCGCTTCAGCAGCCTGATTAGCTTCTTTGATAAATAGGTTTGTTGAGCACATGTTCAAAAGAAGGAACCCTTTAATTTTTTCATTCCAATCTTTGGCTTCTGTAAAAACTTCAGTGATGTGTGTAATAGTATCCAAGTCCATTTGAGAAGGTTTCATTGGAGAAATAAAGATATCTGATGCAAGTAAACCTGTTCTTAACTCTTTGCTATCTCTTCCTGCGCTATCACAAATAACATAATCATAATGTTTGTTTTGCTCTATGAGAGTATTTTTTATATTTCCGGATGCAGAAATAACAGGGATGTGAGGGAGATTTTCATTTCTGTTGTTGTACCAAGACATGACAGAACCTTGATCATCTGCATCAACGATAATTAGATTTTTTCCTATTGAAGACAAGTATCCGGCAATATTGACACAAAGGGTTGATTTTCCAACTTCGCCTTTTTGAGAACCAAATAGTATTATCATAATAAATTATTAACCTAATAAAAAAATAATTTATTAAATTAATAATTTATTTTACAGATAAAAGCAATAAGAAATCAAAAAGCGTATAAAACGCATTTTGAGCGACGATAAATTTTTAGCCGTACAGAAACGTTTTTATCGAAAAAAACGCTTATAATGTATTACAAGAGCTTTTAGTTACCGTCTTGAAAGTCAACCTTAAACACTAAAAATAACCCATGGTTATATTCCGCTTCCTCGTCCGTTCGCTTGTTCTCGGACTGGCCCATTCCCAGTCGAAACGCAACAAACCCATAAAACGTTATGCAGCCATTAGATGAGCTAAAAATACTTCATTTGGAGAAAAATAGCCCAACGATTTTCGTCCCCGAGTATTAAGTATGTGCTCA
>NZ_NHNG01000617.1:0-2161 GCF_002287155.1 Arsenophonus sp. ENCA | reverse complement strand
AACGCACTTCTTTACCCAAAACTAAGCGCTTATATTGCCGATTAGCTTCTTCACGAAAATCAGCTCGATCGATATAAAGTTCCGGACTAAATGGCACTTGTCGAGTGCCCATCTCAGGTTTATTAGGATGATTATACATCGTCAGCATTTGCTCATCAGCAGACATATTTTCAATCACTAACTTTATGGGATCTAATACCGCCATTGCCCGTGGTGCATTTTCATTTAGATCATCACGAATACAAGATTCCAATGCTGCCATTTCAACAGTATTATCTTGCTTAGTCACGCCAATACGCCGACAAAATTCACGAATCGACGCTGCCGTATAACCACGACGACGTAAACCTGAAATGGTTGGCATTCTGGGATCATCCCAGTTTTCAACCCTATTCTCCGCCACTAACTGATTTAGTTTACGTTTTGACATCACCGTATAGGCAAGATTTAGACGCGAAAACTCATACTGTCTTGGATGACAATCAATGGTAATATTATCTAATACCCAATCATATAATCGGCGATTATCTTGAAATTCCAGGGTACAAAGTGAGTGGGTAATCCCCTCCAATGCATCCGAAATACAATGAGTAAAATCATACATTGGATAAATACACCATTTATTACCCGATTGATGGTGTTCAGCATATTTTATCCGATATAACACCGGATCGCGCATGACAATAAAAGAGGATGACATATCAATTTTAGCACGTAGGCAGGCCTTTCCTTCTTCAAATCCACCCGCTCGCATCTTGTCAAATAGCTGCAAATTCTGCTCAATAGTGAGATCACGATATGGGCTATTTTTACCTGGCTGCTTTAAAGTTCCGCGATATTCACGAATAGCATCGGGACTTAATTCATCAACATAAGCTAAGCCTTTTTTAATCAGCTCAATAGCATATTGATATAGGTCATCAAAATAATCTGACGAATATTTTACGTTACCATTCCAATTAAACCCTAACCACTTCACATCTTCTTGAATAGAATTAACATATTCAACATCTTCTTTAACTGGATTAGTATCATCAAAACGCAAATTACATTGACCCTGATAATCCTCTGCAATACCAAAATTCAGACAGATTGATTTGGCATGACCAATATGTAAATAACCATTAGGTTCAGGTGGAAAACGGGTATATACATGAGTATGCTTACCGGTAGCCAAATCTTCTTCAATAATCTGGCGAATGAAATTTGTTGGGCGAGTATCTGCCTCATTCATTGTCATAGTTCCTCAATGCAAAAGCATGTTAATAACGCTTTTATCATCTACGATATCCGAATTAGAAACAACCGTTTATTAACATATATTATTAGGCTTTATTTAATCAATAAAAAACTCATAAAGGAAAAACGGGAGGTTCATAACCCTTCCCGTTTTTATTCATTATTAATTATATGGTTATCATATCAAATCATAATGATAAAACACATTACTTCAATACATCATAAATTGGTGTTACTCCAGCGATTACTTCACCAGTTGCAAATATTGTCAATCCCTGATAATCATCAATATTACTGATAACGACTGGACTTATCATTGACTTAGCATGCTGTTCCAAATAATCGAGATCTAATTTCAGGATAGGCTGACCTACCTTTACATCACTATTTTCTTCAACTAAACGCTCACAACCCTGCCCCTTTAACGTTACAGTATCAATGCCCATGTGAACGATCACTTCAACACCTTCATTTGTCTCGATGCAGAAAGCATGATTGGTAGCAAAAATTTTCACAATCTTGCGCGATACAGGCGCTAATACCTCACCACTCGTTGGCTTAATCGCTAAACCATCACCGACAATACGGCTAGCAAAAGCTTCATCCGGAACTTCATCCAGGGAATAAATTTCACCACTAACCGGCGCCACCAGCGTTAAAATTGTTTGCCCCACATGCTTATTTTTTACTTTCACGAGTTTCGCACAAAACTAATTTGGGTACGCTAATAAAACACGGATGTGCTCAGCAATAGCATTTTTGATTACGTCCCAATTTTGTTGATAAAGGGTTATTTTTTCAGATATACGACGTTTATGTTGTTCAAACCACGCAGAAATAGCGAGAAAAATATGATTTCTTTGCGCTCGGCTCGTGCGAGCCTGACAGCGTTCAATACCACAATTTTGTTTAACTTCTCGAT
>NZ_NHNG01000655.1:0-2162 GCF_002287155.1 Arsenophonus sp. ENCA | reverse complement strand
TGAGCATGGTAGATTCTTCCATAAAAAAACAGATAATTGAATATATCGCCCTGACCTTCCTTATAAATACGTGCTCGTAGCACAAGATACCGTTCGGTCTTGAAGACGATTATGAATATGTCACCAGGGTTTAATCTGACGTACAAGCTCTAAGCTTAAGGCAGAGTACAAACTCACCGGTAACATCCCAATGATCAGTTGGGGATCATTAACCTTTGAAAGTCAATGATCAAGATATAAGGTTATCGTACTGGACAGTCAGGATCTAAGCAGCATCTTACCCGTTGCGGGCTGAGAGCCTTAAAAACAATTTATCTTCTTGATTTTCCTTATTTAACCCCCTGCGGGTTACAGAACACTTTTCACACTATCAATTTCATTATTGACGAAAGAAGAAATCATGCGCTATAGTTTATTTGCATCTGATAAATCAGGTACCAGGATTATCAACCTGTTAGAATCATCGCGACATATGCACGCCGCGAGCGTGTTTTTTAATGTCGTAATCTAGCCTTAATTCAATGGTGGGCTGGATAGGGCAGCCGAAAGGTTGGCCGGTCGGTGATTCCGGTGTTGATAACCCTGTTCAGCTCATCGCCAATGAGATTATCAACTCTAACGATGGGATACTTCAAATCACTATCGGAGGTCATATTATGACTACCGCAAAAGCTATTTCATTTTCTTTCCAAGAAACACATGATGTACGTATTCAAATAATCATAGGTGAACCTTGGTTTTGCCTGAAAGATATTTGCTCAATTTTAGAAATAAAAAATGCTAGCCAACTAGCAGCGCAACTTGATGAAAAGGGTATATGTAAAACAGACACCCTTACAAAAGGCGGAAACCAACTACTCACATTCGTCAATGAACCTAACCTTTATCGTGTGATTTTCCGTAGCAATAAACCCGAAGCAAAACAATTTCAGGATTGGGTGTTTAATGAAGTCCTTCCATCGATCCGCAAAACTGGCAGATATGACCACCCTCAACCCCAACCGAAAGCCGTGGAGCATTTTAGCCATTCAGACACCCGTAACCTGACGCATTTAGTCTGGTGTATGACAAATGGCTTCCGGTTTGAGCGTTCATGGAGTAATGCGGTGTGGCTGGCGTTGCGTGAAGTCACTGGCACACCGTCACCGGAGCGTTTTCAGGTAGAGCATATCCCATTAATGGCTGACGAATGCAGACGCATTTACTACATCACCGAGTCACTGCGCCAAATTATTAATGACGCTGAAAAACAGGTTATCAAACGACTTTTACGTAAGCGTGAAAATATCGATACCGTGTTAGCGGAGATCAAACAGCTTTTTGAGCACTTCCACCATCAACAAATCGGGATAATCACCGCACGCACCGATCACTGGTACGAAGGTGAACTTAGCCATTTCCTAGAACGTCACTAATTAATCTCAACGCCCCTTTTTATAGGGGCAATCTTTCATCAATTTAACTATTGAGGAATACCTTTATGTCAAATTTAATCAACATCGAAACAAAAAATATCAACGGTACATTAATCCAGACGGTAAATGCTCGTGATTTACATGCGTTTTTGGAAATTGGAAAAGATTTTTCCAATTGGATCAAAGACAGAATTAGACAATACGGATTTGTTGAAAATCAGGATTACATAATTGTTGAAAATTTGAGCTCGCCAAAATTGGCGAGTGCAAAATCTCGCCAACGTCCGATGAAAGACTACTACATCAGCATCGATATGGCGAAAGAGTTGTCAATGGTTGAGCGTAACGAAAAAGGGAAACAGGCAAGGCAGTACTTTATTGAATGTGAACGACGTGTTTTACAACCTCAAACATTACTACCAACAGCAAAAGAACTGGCACTGATGGTCGTTCGTGCTGAGGAAGAGAAAGAAAAGTTATTACTGGAAAATAAAAGTCTCTCAACCGAAAACGATTGTCTTAAAAATCTCTTCAAAGAAGGTATGACCCCTACCCAGTTTAGCAAAATGCTTAACGGGGTAAACAGTCAACAGATAAACCATTACCTTGCCGCGAAAAACTGGCTCTATAACGAAAGTAAGTCCGGTAACAATTTACGCTGGCGTGTTGCCGCTACCGCTCGGGATAAATATTTAACCGAAAAACAAAACGAAATAAGCCCACATGGTGCGAATAGTTTCATTAGTT
>NZ_NHNG01000443.1:0-2177 GCF_002287155.1 Arsenophonus sp. ENCA | reverse complement strand
TACAGGTTTCGATCTTGACCAGCGGGTCACCCAACTTGTCGATCGTCTGTTGGTGATACTGGTTTGCAAAGAGGTCATTCTTAATGGCGCTGCGTTTCTTCATGGTGGTTAGCTCAGTAGACCAGCTTCCGATAACTTTATCAGCAAAATCAAACTCGGCTTAGGTTTTTCGAGGTGCCCAATTATTTGTTCGCTCCTGAGAGGCTTTATTATGAGAATTTATATCAGATACTTTGCCAATTTGTAGCAGACGGAATAAGCATGACTCGATTGAGAATTTTTGGGTTACCTGAAGTTGTCCTCGTTGTGCCATTTCTTGATATTTTTTAGGTTGTTGTAGAAAATCATCAATAGCTGCTACCCAATTGTTGATATCAGATGGTGGTAGTAATAGTCCATTGCTTTTATGTTGGATAATATCAGGTAGCCCACCCACATTACTAGCAAAGACGGGCACAGCAAAGAAAAGTGATTCAACCGCTACCATACCAAACGCTTCCCTAGTAGAAGGAATTACGGTTAAAGATGCATATGAATATACGGCAGAAGAAGGAAAAACAATACCGGCTAGCAGTGTTTCAGGTTCTAAATCATAGTCGATAATTTTTTTCTGTAATTTAGCCTTACAGGCGCCATCACCAATAATTAAATAACGAAATGAACGGCCTTGACGCTTTAATTGGGCGAGTGCTGCTAAAATAATATCATGTCCTTTTTCTTCTCTTAGCATACCGACTTGAATTATTATTGGCGCTGTTCCATCGTTTATCCAAGTTAAAATACTATCAGCGACAGGTGTATGATTTTCGGCAACCATTTTAGAAAAATCAAATCCAGGATGAACAACCTTCACCTTTTGTGGCATACAACCAGCTTGCAATAATGTTTTCCGCATTGGTTCGCTGGGTACAATGACGTAATCGAATAAATAGTTCATACTGAAGGCTTTTATTTTACCTGACAGATAGTTTTTTTGTCGCAGTACACATGGTCGTTGTTTTTTAGTTAGTGTTTTTACTGCGATGGCAAGGTTATTAGCATCATGGCCACTGTGACAAACGGCTAGAATTGTTTGCTGCTGGCGTAATAGTTTGCGTAGACGTATGATTGACGTAGGATGAGCACTATTAGTAAATGAAACATGATAGATAGGAATGTTGTTTTTTTTTTGCTTCATGTGCAATTTGGCTGTCAATATGGCAAGCTAAAGTTACGTTAAAGCCTCGATGTATTAGGCCTTTCATTTGTAGTAAAGCTTGAGCTTCTTGGCCACCAAAGTTCATCGAAGATTCGGTATAGATAATGGATGTATTCATAATATACCCTGATAATTAGCCCGTTTGTTAATTGACTTGCTATTTCAATTAACAAAATAAATAAATGACGTAATATTCTAATTTTTATGTTATTTCGCAAAAAAATTTAGCGTTAGGAATTAGTCATCTGTAATAAAACAGTTCTGCATATAATGTTATGACTTTGTTAAATCAAGTCACTAAAGCATAATGTGTTAACTATGCTTACTTTAACTAATTGTAGTATTTTTTTATAGTAATTTTCCCTCTTATTTTTTCATAAGGTCGATTTTATAGGATCATTTTCTACATTTTGTGATTATTTGTTTATGATTATAAAAATAATAGAGATAAAGATTCTAATGAGGTGATGTTAACACTATTTTGTACATAATTAATGCTCATTTTACTAAATTTAGACAAGTATTATAACCATTATGCAATTCATTGATAATAAATATAAAATTGTTAAAATATTTAATATAATAGCTATCTAAAATGGTTAAATCGATAATTTTCTCATCGTAGGGTATTTTATATTTGATACATAATTAAATAAACTCAATAGATTAATTGTAAATAACATTTTATTACATTAATGTTAAATAATCGTTTGTGTTATGCCATAGCTCTATTTTTATTCGGCAAAAGGTAAAATAGAAATTTATGTGTAGATTTATCAGTTTTGTATTAGATACTTTAGGGCACCTCGAAAAACCTAAGCCGAGTTTGATTTTGCTGATAAAGTTATCGGAAGCTGGTCTACTGAGCTAACCACCATGAAGAAACGCAGCGCCATTAAGAATGACCTCTTTGCAAACCAGTATCACCAACAGACGATCGACAAGTTGGGTGACCCGCTGGTCAAGATCGAAACCTGTA
>NZ_NHNG01000353.1:0-2182 GCF_002287155.1 Arsenophonus sp. ENCA | reverse complement strand
AGGTAACCATCTGGGCAGATACCGGTTTTCAAGGTATAGATAAACAGCATCCTAATACACAAATCCCAAAAAAAGGAACTCGAAAAAGACCTTTATCGCCTGAACAAAAACAAGAAAATAAAATAATCTCGGGCATCCGTATTACAGTTGAACACGCCATCGCGGGTATCAAGCGCCTCGGTTGCATGACCCAAATTTTACGGAATCGTAGACCCTTTATTGATGATACCTTCTTACTCCTTAGCGCAGGTCTTTGGAATTTCCATCTCAGAACAGCGTAAAATTTACTTCAATCACCGAAACACCCTTATTTCACTATTAAGCAACACGCTTATTATGAGTATTACCTGCATCAGCTGCCATCAGGCAACCCACCACCTGAATCCTACCCAGGCCGAGATTACCCAACAACCGGAAAGCGGCGAGTGGGGGATTGACCTGTTATTGACCTGCCCACACTGCGGACAGCGGTATAGCGCCTGGGTACTTAACTGGGATGTCGTGCCACTAAAAGGTATCACGGCAAATTCGCCATCAACACCACCCCATCATCAAACGCTCGAGGTAAATAAACCATGAACCTTGACCTTTGGTTAGTTTTTTTAGGCGGTGCTTTGCTGAGTGCCGTATTACCGGGTGCAGGCGCTATCCTCACCCTTAACCATGCCTTCCAGCGGGGATGGCGCAAGACGCTACCGCTTATTGCCGGTCAGGCGACCGCGTTAGCCTTGATGGTACCCATTGTGGCACTGGGTGCTGAGGCATTGCGCGCCTCAGCAACAGCCTGGCTGCTGCTGAAATGCATTAGCGTACTTTGGTTGCTGTTTGCTGCATACCGAACCTGGCGCGCACCGGTCAGGATGGATACCTACGCTGTCGCAGCATTGACCGGCGGCGCGCAACGGTTCTGCTGGGGTTTTCTGACCGATATCACCAACGCCAAAGCGCTCGCTTTCCTGCTTGCTACCCTGCCGGTCTTTCTTAATCCGGCCCAACCGTTAGGGCCACAAATTACCATCATGACCCTGACGATGGTGATGGTCGATGCGCTGATAATGACGCTCTACGCGCTCATTGCCACCCGCTTGCGGCCCTATTTTCAATCACCAGAAATACGTCAACAACAAAACCGCCTGTTTGCCGGTTTCCTGCTGTTCATTGCGGTCAACCTTTGTTTTATTGAACACCCGACCTTAATTCAGTAAAAGAGGAGAAATCACCATGTGGATATTAATTTTAGCGCTATACGCCAGTCCCTATGCCGGTAATGCTTTTTCCACGCTGCATACACAGGAGTTTGACACGGCAACTGCCTGTCAACAGGCCGCCAAACAGTTCGCAGAAAAATTTGAAACGGTCAAGGATATGGATGCCAAGGCGATTTGCGTGAAGAAGTCATAGCAGAAAATCGTCATAAAATTCATTCAATTGTATATTTTTTGTATTCATTTTATAATCCTTCAAAACCCGAAGGATTATTTTTTTGTTCATGGCTCGGAAGCCTGAATCCATATCAACCAGGGAAAGCGCCTAATGACCCGACAAAAATACCTGCAATTAATTAATATTGCCGCCAATCAGTTAAAACTGGATGAAGAGACCTATCGTCAGTTGCTAAAAAATCTGACCGGGCAGTCTTCGGCAAAATCGCTCAGCACGATAGACCTTAACCGAGTACTGAATGCATTAAAACGACAAGGGTTTCGTATTAAAAAACAGCAGGCAACGGTCAGTACTGCATACTACCCACAACTGGAGAAAATCCGCGCTTTGTGGCATCAGATGGCGAGTAAAGGGATTGTACGTGATGCCTCAGAGCAGGCCATGGGACGCTTTATTAAACGGGAAACGGGTATCGATAGCCCACAATGGCTCAATAGCCAACAGGCGAGTCAGGTTATTGAACGCTTAAAAAAATGGCAACAACGTGCAAAATGAGGAACAACTTATGGGGGCCGCCAAACACAATGAATTACTCGATTACCTTGCAAAATCAGTATGCGTAGTGTTAAGCGCAGAGAGCACCCTTTCCCAGGAAGAGGTACAACGGGTGGCAGAAGGGGTACAAACCCGCCTGGCGTCGGTCTGGGCAAATAATTGGGTCTACATCCCTAAACAGATGCATTGCCGAAATCTGTTACGTTACCAGCAAATTTTTGCAGACTTTGATGGCAGTAACCAT
>NZ_NHNG01000049.1:0-2189 GCF_002287155.1 Arsenophonus sp. ENCA | reverse complement strand
TCAGAATCTTTATCATAAATACGATAGTCAATAGGAATTGATTCAACACTTGTCAGATCATGCCAAAGCAAATTAACCAAACCTATGCCAGCAATAACATCATGCTTATTACCTGAATATTGATAATAAGCCTGTTGCTCAATAGTGAAATAAAACTGCTTTCAATAAAAACAAGTTAGATACATCTAAAAAACACAAAAATAAGTTATTTTTTAATCTTATATAGGTCATTTTTAATTCAAAAATTGATGATTTTATCATCAATAGCTGGTTTTTTTGTAAGTCACAATTAATTTTGCTATTGAGCAACAGGCTTAATGAAAAAATTACCGTTTATAATGCTGATATTTCCCCTGAAAACTTACCCGCTTTTTTTGTGTCGGTGATGGCTTCAAGAGGTTATGAAGTTAGTCCCGGTAATCCGGTGATTATTGCTAAAAGTCATCAAGGCAATTATGGCATTTCTGCCTTGGATAAGGCGTTAGAAAATCAATTACCGGAAGGGTCAAGCCTGAATTATTTGCCGGATTATCCCGAACCAAAACGGGGACATTTTTTTACGCAAAAAACGCAAACGTATTCTTTTCATCATGTTCTGGTTAAAGATATTTTTTCCGTTATTGATATCTTTCTGAAATCGTCACCTTATTCGGGGGGACAGGTAGCGATTGATGAAGGCAATAATCGTTTGGTTGTGACGACGACGGTAGAAAATCATAAGCAGATACAATCTTTTGTGCCATCTATTGATATACAACGAACGCAAGTGTTAATTGAAAGTATCATGTTTGAAACCACTGACGGCAGTAATTTTGATTTTTCCTTTGGCGCAGGGAAAAAATCAGGGTCAACGGTGGTAGGGGGCGTAAATATGGCAACGCTTGGCGATATATTGTCGAGTAGCGGTGGGTCATTTGGCATTTTTTCAGGCAATGTTTTAGGGTTAGCATTAACGGCGATTCAGGGGGATAAGCACAGCAAGTTATTATCTGTGCCGCGTATTTTGACTTTAACCGGTAAACGCGGATTGATTTCATCCGGTCAGAATGTGCCGATTGTGACGGGTAAAATTATTGGTCAGGGGGTTGATGTTAAAAATCCTTTTCAGACTATTGAGCGGCGGGATGTGGGGATTTCGCTTGATGTCACACCGGTAGTCTTAAATGGTGACAGTGTCATGTTAACGGTGAAATCCAAAGCGGACAGTATTTCAAATATTTCCAATGCGACGGATATTGTTTTTAATCAACGCTCAATTGATACCACGGTTCAGTTGAAAAATGGCGATACGTTACTGATTGGTGGGTTAATTCAGCATAATGCGGTCAATTCTACCTCTTCCGTTCCTTTTATTTCTGCCATTCCGTTGATAGGTTGGTTGTTCGATGCCCGGTCAGAGACTAAAGATAATACGGTGATGTATATTCTGATTAGGGCACGGGTACTGAATGTTGCTTAACTGACGGAAAGCCATACCCTAGCAGGCGCAGCCTGATGGGGTATGGTTGGAGTCAGTTGTTACATGTTGTTTGTTATGCGTTAAGTTGTTTTTTAGCGCTGTATAGCCAGAGCTTCAATCTGACTACACAGCTATCACATAAACCTAGGTTGGAGGTCTATATGACTGTGTTCGATCCTACTCAATATCCGGAATTACGCAATCTTTTTCCTGAATTAACGCCAGTGCAGTTTGAAACGGCATTATTATTTGCTTTTGGTATTCCGCAAAAGGAAATCTCTGTGTTGCGTTCAGTGGCGTATAAAGTGGTGAGACAGACGATAACGGAAGCGAGAATGAAATTTGAGCCCGCTTCATTGACTGGATTATTGACGGTATTTCATGTTCGTTTAGTGTTATTTGCCTTGTATGATTGCCAGCAACGTATTCGTAAGACATAAAAAAGGCTATCAATATAGGTGCGTTAAACGCACCTAGGGGATTTTATTCGATGAGATAATATCGATGCGGTATTAGGGCATAACTTCTAAAATCAATTATGAATACCGCCACTTCTGATTTTGAGTCGCATCACACCATATATCAGGGAAACCCGCTACTTTAGAGGCTGTCGCAAAAGCTCATGTTATCGATTAAAATTTGCTTTATTCGTTTTAAACGCAGATCTTTTATGACCGTATTTACTCGCAAACTGGAATCGCCTTCTCACACCAAACGTAAGTTTGTCAAA
>NZ_NHNG01000769.1:0-2195 GCF_002287155.1 Arsenophonus sp. ENCA | reverse complement strand
AGGTAACCATCTGGGCAGATACCGGTTTTCAAGGTATAGATAAACAGCATCCTAATACACAAATCCCAAAAAAAGGAACTCGAAAAAGACCTTTATCGCCTGAACAAAAACAAGAAAATAAAATAATCTCGGGCATCCGTATTACAGTTGAACACGCCATCGCGGGTATCAAGCGCCTCGGTTGCATGACCCAAATTTTACGGAATCGTAGACCCTTTATTGATGATACCTTCTTACTCCTTAGCGCAGGTCTTTGGAATTTCCATCTCAGAACAGCGTAAAATTTACTTCAATCACCGAAACACCCTTATTTCACTATTAAGCAACACGCTTATTGAGGGTTGAGTGTTTTTCAAACATACGCATATACCCTCCCGTTGAGGGTTCCATTGCTTTAAATTAAAAAGGGAGACAGCCGCTTTACTTGTTTATGTTGCTGGCTTTGTGAGTATTGCAGTGGTACAAATGAAAAACCCCACGTTTTCACATGGGGCTATGCACTACTGGCTTATTTACCTTATATACCATACGAGCTTATAAAAAGTAGTGCACAAACAAGATATAGCCATTTCGTTAATAATACAACAAAAAACCCCGCAAAAGCGAGGTTCACTGTATTAATTCATAGGTGCAGTAGGTTTGTCATTACCATTCCCCGCACCTAGCTTCCTATTGTTTGGAAGTCTCACAAGTCCCATAAGGGTTCATAAAAAAGTATCTTTCAGTGTCGCCTGAATGTCAAGTCATTTCACTAAATATGACATACCTATTCCATGAAGAACAGAATTCTTTATTTCTTTCATCTCATTATCAGAAATTCTAGGTACTTCATAATTTCTACCATTCCAGGTTCGTAATTTTATTCTATCTAATCTTTCTATAGATACCGTCATTATCATATCACACTTGACCCAACACCTTAAATGTTCTTTTCCAGGTATTGGGTTTTCTCGTAGTTCATAATGATGATCAAGAGCAGGTATCGGTTCTGTTGTGCTAACAGGAACAACTGTGACTAGCTTATTATTATATCTGTTTCTGGCTATAACAATTATCGGCCTAATTTTAACAATTTCAGGAACAATTAATCCCTTAAAATTACACATAAGAACAGAACTTACCTGTGGTTGAAATTTCAATCCCATTTATCAATTTTAATTTTAACCAGTTAATAATCGGCTAACAACTACATAAAGTCCACAATGATTTCAACAAAAAACCCCGCAAAAAGCGAGGGTCTATGATTTTTTATATAATTGTATCAGCTTACCTTAAAATTATTGGCCATTTGTCCATTAAAGTCAAGTCATAATTTCGTAAAATTAACCACTTTAGCAACAGTATTTTGATTTTTCATGACCGTTATTAGCCGATTGTGTATTAAATACACGCTGGCATTGAGAATGTCATCAATCTCCCTTCGACATGTTCTTGGTGATGGCTTTTTCCACCTGCCCCCCCGCTCTGGTCATCATCCTTCTGGGTTTCGCTATATTGTGATAATAGGTGGCTATGCTTAATTTTGATTTTCCGTAAACGTAATAACTTAATAGAATTTGGTAGGCTTTTTCATCAATACGCATAACAGCATCAACCACTTGAGAAATGAGCAATCCTTCATCATCGTTACACATTGGCCTGGAAGGTATAACTTCCCCTTTCGCCTTTTGCATGAATCGCCAGATAATATTGAATTGCCATTTATCAAGCTCTCCTGAGCTTACCCACGCCCCCCATAACTCAAGCCAACCATTTACCCAGTCATACTGTGCTTTGGTTAATTCCAGTGACTTAACCGCTCTCATCTCTCCTCCGGCAAAAACAGGAATAGCGGCATGCTTTCAATGCCCTGCGTTGAATATTAATGATGGTTTAATGTGCGTGGGCTTTTTCTTCGCCCATTCGAAAGGTAATGTCTGCCTGATACCAATCCGGTAAGAAAAACTCAATACGCCCTGTATATCCCACGAGTTTCGCACAAAACTAATTTGGGTACGCTAATAAAACACGGATGTGCTCAGCAATAGCATTTTTGATTACGTCCCAATTTTGTTGATAAAGGGTTATTTTTTCAGATATACGACGTTTATGTTGTTCAAACCACGCAGAAATAGCGAGAAAAATATGATTTCTTTGCGCTCGGCTCGTGCGAGCCTGACAGCGTTCAATACCACAATTTTGTTTAACTTCTCGAT
>NZ_NHNG01000662.1:0-2195 GCF_002287155.1 Arsenophonus sp. ENCA | reverse complement strand
TACAGGTTTCGATCTTGACCAGCGGGTCACCCAACTTGTCGATCGTCTGTTGGTGATACTGGTTTGCAAAGAGGTCATTCTTAATGGCGCTGCGTTTCTTCATGGTGGTTAGCTCAGTAGACCAGCTTCCGATAACTTTATCAGCAAAATCAAACTCGGCTTAGGTTTTTCGAGGTGCCCATAAGTAATAGAATTATTATTCATTCTCAACGTAAATGAAATTTATAAAAAAATAGTTTACAATGATAAATGTCGTATTTTTGTTTTTTTATTTTTATATGTATTGGTTTTTCCTGTTTTTGTGTATTTATAATCTATTTATTGTTGTTATGTAGCGTTTATTGTTTCAAGTATTGCTAATTAATGGTTATTTTAATATTTATTAATTGATTAAATTAATAAAATAACCTTAGTTATTATTCTTTTTTTCTGAGTAGATATGTTAATAAAAAAAATTAATATTGAGTTTAATAACAAAAGCCGGCTATTTTTGATATAACATAACGTTAAATTTAAATAGCTTAAGTACAACTGAATAATCGTAAGAATCAGCTATAAAGATGCAGCTTATTTTAGTTATTAAGTGTGAATTTTTATTCAATTTACAAATGTTGAAGTAAGTTATGACCATAAGACTTTGGTTTTTAATATAGCTTTATTGAGCAATTTTTAGCGGCCGAATAAAAGGAATTTAACCCATTAGATGTCATTAATGGTAAGTACTCTTATAGCCAAACACCAGCAAATTTAACTAAATAGAATAAATGAGTATAAAAATATGAACACAGCAGATTTATTGAAGCAAATTTACGATATTAATCTTTCTTATTTATTACTTGCACAACGTCTTATTAAGGAAGAAAAAGCTTCCGCTATGTTTCGACTGGGTATCACCGAGGAAACGGCAGATTCATTGATTAGTTTGACATTACCACAGTTAGTTAAGTTAGCTGAAACTAATCAATTAATATGTAATTTTAGATTTAACAATAGCGAAACGATTGAACAATTAACTAAAGAGTCTCGTGTTGATGATCTACAACAAATTCACACCGGAATTTTATTATCAACTCATTTGTTCCAACAATTATCGGAAAATGATAAATCGATAAAAAGAAGTGCATAATTATGGCAAGTAAAAGTATTGTTCAAGAAGCAAAAGATATTCATTTGGCTATAGATTTAATTAATTTAGGTGCACGTCTTCAAATGTTGGAAAGTGAAACTCAACTCAACTCAGCCGAGGACGATTAATTAAGTTATATAAGGAATTACGGGGTAATCCACCACCTAAAGGTATGTTGCCATTCTCAACCGATTGGTTTATGACTTGGGAACAAAATATTCATTCTTCTATGTTTTATAATGCTTATCGCTTTTTATTAACCAGTGGTCATTATAGGGGAATAAATGCTGTCGTACGGGCTTATCGTTTGTATCTAGAACAATGCGGTACTGAACCAAGTAAACCACCTATACTTGCTTTGACAAGGGCGTGGACGCTAGTTCGATTTGTTGATAGTGGCATGTTGCAACCATCAACTTGTCGCTGCTGTGGTGGAACTTTTATTACCCATGCACACCAACCGCTGAACAGTTTTGCCTGTAGTTTATGCCAACCACCTTCAAGGGCGATCAAAAAACGTAAACATTCCTGTCAATTTGCCGATATTCATCCGCAAGTATTGGGGAAAATTCAGTAGTGGGGCAACTGAGCTTATAAAATAGAGAATTATGGTTTAGGTTTACCATAGCTCTCTTATAGGTCGGTGTGTTAGCTTTGAATACGGATCTCTAGTTCATCATTATCAATAAAGGGAATATCAAGTGCTTGTATTCTTAGGCTATCTTGTGGTTATTGGAGCAGTATTAGGTGGTTATTTACTTGTTGGAGGGCATTTATCTGCTCTTTATCAACCGGCCGAGTTTTTGATTATTTTAGGGGCTGGTATAGGTGGTTTTATTGTAGCTGGGCACCTCGAAAAACCTAAGCCGAGTTTGATTTTGCTGATAAAGTTATCGGAAGCTGGTCTACTGAGTTAACCACCATGAAGAAACGCAGCGCGATTAAGAATGACCTCTTTGCAAACCAGTATCACCAACAGACGATCGACAAGTTGGGTGACCCGCTGGTCAAGATCGAAACCTGTATAGACTTTGCGCATCTAGCAGCAGAAATCGACCATGTGGTACCG
>NZ_NHNG01000277.1:0-628 GCF_002287155.1 Arsenophonus sp. ENCA | reverse complement strand
AGCGGGTGCTCATGCAAGTGCGCTATTGTACAGCCTGGTGGAAAGTGCACGTATCAATGGTCTTAACCCGTACGATTATCTTCTGGCATTGCTGACGTCGCTAAAATCCCCTGATGAAGATATAGACTGGAACGTACTGCTGCCCTGGAAAATTACCTTACCTTAAACCACGCTACCTATCTCTGTGTGGTTCCAATGACGCTTACAATTAACCGGCGTTTGCCACAAAACCGACCAATTTTTTACTCCCGGCGCGACACAAGACTCCTTTATTGCCCATGCCATGACACCCGCTTTTAACGTTCCGCCTTTTTCTATCTGCCACGTTTGCACAGGTTTTGGGGGCGGCGTGACTTTCATCGATGTAAGTGGCTTATCCGTAAGCAACGTCGTTGTTTTTGGCGACGCTATCGCTGTTTGAGATTGAATGAGGGATTTATTTCCCTGCGTGGGTGACAAGTGATTTTTAACGCTGATAATCTGCGGAGGTTTCGTCACCGCCAGCGCTTTACTTGTCATCGGCTCATTATCTTTTGCAAGATTTTTCGCTGCCAACAGGCGTTCAGGCTGTTTCTTTACCGGGAGAGGATGAATATCAACCGGTTTATCAATGCGATAAAAATAAATA
>NZ_NHNG01000076.1:0-2197 GCF_002287155.1 Arsenophonus sp. ENCA | reverse complement strand
TAATCAAAAAAGCTAGGGGTGTACTAATAACATGAGGAGCATATTTTTTTTGTTCAGCCGTTATTGGAATTTCACTATTTATATCTACACTAGGTTTAAGATTCGTCATTGGGGTTGTAGATTTAACTATATCCTCAATAGATTCTGCATTTATTTCTTTAATTTTTGGCACATCATCATAAATAACAGGTATATCGTTACATTTTGGACAAGCGATTTTAGCTTTAGCTTCAAACACAACTTCACCTTGTAGTCCTTCAACGCGACTAATAAAATAAGGATCGATAAGGTAACCACCATTAGACATAACGGCATAACCTCGAACTATTTGCAACGGCGTAAATGACGGAGCACCTAATGCCAATGACTCGGTTCGATTAATATTTTCTTCAGGAAAACCAAAACGTTTTAGATAATCCGCCGCATAATCAACACCCATCGCGCGCATTGCGCGTACCATCACAACATTTTTAGACTGGCCTAATCCCTGACGCAAACTGATTGGACCAGCATATTTAGCGGGAGAATTTTTAGGTCGCCAATCTGAATCCGCTCCAGCATCCCAACGAGTAATCGGCATATCATTTAATAATGAAGCTAACGTTAATCCTTTATCTAATGCGGCAGTATAAAGAAAAGGCTTAATATTGGAGCCAACTTGACGTAACGATTGGGTTACTCGATTAAATTTACTTAATTCAAAATCAAACCCGCCAACCAACGAGACAATAGCGCCATCTAATGGATTAAGAGCAATAAAAGCTGAATTTGCTTCTGGTATTTGAGCTAACCACCAGCTATCTTCAACCTGTCGTATACGAATTAATTCTCCCACTTTAACAACTTCGTTAACCGTTTTAGGTGCTATGCCTTGACGCTCATCAGAAATATACTTACGTGCCCAAGAAACACCATTCATTGCCAATTCAACAGAAGCACCATTCGGCATTATCACTTCAGCTTTATTTTTATTTGTCGCCATAACCACTGCAGGAATTAATGGCCCATAAGTAGATATTTTTTTCAGCTGTTCAATAATTTGTTCGTGAGTCCAAGGTGTTTGTAGCTGAGTCCAAAGAATTTTTTCTGCTCCTCGATAACCATGACGAATATCATAATTAATTAGGTTATTACGCAAAGCATTAACTGCTGCTATCTGGTCTTTACCGATGATTGTGGTATAAACTTTATAACCATTTGTATAAGCATCCTCACCATAACGGTTATAGAGCTCTTGCCTAACCATTTCTGCTAGATAGGGAGCTGAAAACGAAATTTTTGGCGCGTGATAACTAGCAATAATGTTTTCTCGCTTTGCTTCATTATATTGCTGTTGAGTAATATACCCCTCTTCTAACATACGCAATAGTACGGTATTTCGACGATTTATCGCTCGTTCATGGGAGTAAAGGGGGTTAAAAGTAGAAGGTGCTTTTGGTAAACCTGCAATCATAGCAATTTCACTTAAACTTAATTCATTTACAGACTTACCAAAATAGACATAAGCGGCTGCGCCTAGACCGTAAGCGCGATTTCCTAAATAAATTTTATTTAAATAAAGTTCCAGAATTTCATCTTTTGACAACAATTGCTCAATCCGGATAGCTAAAAATACCTCTTTAACTTTACGCATCAATGTTTTTTCTCGACTTAAGAAAAAATTTCTTGCTAATTGCTGTGTTATTGTACTTGCCCCTTGCGAAGCATGACCGGAAGCAGCCATCACCGATACAGCTCGAAAAATTCCTATAGGATCAACACCATGATGTTCATAATATCGGCTATCTTCGGTCGCGACAAAAGCTTTTATCATTAGCGGGGGAACTTGTTTTAATGGCAATGGAAGACGCCGTTTCTCTCCAAATTGTGCGATCAACTCACCTTCTGCACTTAACACCTGCATAGGTACTTGCAATCGAACATCTTTTAATGTTGCTACATCAGGTAATTCTGATTCGACATATTTGTACAAACCAAAAATAGATCCTGCCCCAAAAATAGACAGCAAACTATAAAAAAAAAAGAAAAAACTTTACGATCTTCACCTGAAATTCCCATTTACAATTTATTGGGTGGTTTATAAACATCGAATATTTAGTATAAATGTTTTAAATTACCTTGAATATGGAATTTTATACATTAACAATAGGGAAATCGTCTATGTTTTTACAAAAATGGCAGATTGGCCTTGATATAC
>NZ_NHNG01000790.1:0-2200 GCF_002287155.1 Arsenophonus sp. ENCA | reverse complement strand
GCCATTGCAAAGCTTTCACTTTGTGCCAACGACTTTCCTTCACTGCCTTCACGATACGCACTTGTAGCTTTCTCACTTCTCGACGACAATGATACCAGTTAATTTGGCTCCATTGCGTTGTACAGTGAGCAGGTGCACCCATGTTGTACCTGATGGTCATTTGCGATTCCTGCTTTTAAAAGTTCTACCAATATTCTCGTGATGAGAGACCAAGTGGAAGTCAGCCCGCTTTCGCGTGGGTTGATGTTGCGTGTCTGCTCAAACCCTATTCGTTCTATTACAGAACGGCCTTCGCTTTTTCCACCATCCTTTACCCGCACCACCAACAGCATCCCTTGCGGTTTACCTGCCTAAGAGGCGGAGATACGGGCTTACCATGTTCCACTCAGAAAACACAATGGGTTAGGTTCTGTCTACTTCGCCGATAGCTTACTTTGTCCGTGTATTCCCAGCTTCAAAAGGAATATCCAGCTACTTTGCCTTTTGGCCACAGCCTGTCAGTACCTTTGGCTGTTTTTAGATGACGACGTTTATTTAACAGTTCACATAAGTTAACCATACCATCAAGCCTAGCGTGCAAGCCGTATTGGTACTCACAGCTCTTACTACATTGTCCCAACCGCTTCAGACCAGTTAGTTACCTATCTCGCCTGGGTTAGTAGGCTACCGTTGACGGAACAACGGGCTTTGTCAGTGTGTTATTCTACAAGCAAAGCAATTCTCTAAGCGACTTCATGTCCCACAAAAATATTCTAATCAGTCCGTGACTATTTTATGTGTGAATCTTATTATTCGAAACAATTTTATTAGGAATTATCCGAATTATTACTATTTATTGTTATTAGTTTATTAATTTTTAAAAAATACGTCATTTTAATAGCGCATTTTTTAAATTTGATTAAATAATTTTTAACTTAAGTTAAATTTTACGGCTTAAGCTACCTCTTCTACATAGGTCACGCTGGATACGTGTTACACCAATGCTTGGCTTATTATTTTCACTTAAACTGGCTAATACCAGTTCTATTATTTTATCAGCAATAGCTTGGTGACGTTGAACAACCGATAATACTGGACAAGTAAAAAAATCTAACAATTCATTATCACCAAAAGTTGCAATCACAATATCATTTGCTAATTGCCCATTACGCTTTAACATCACGTCCATTACTCCTTGTAACAGAGAAAATGATGTTGTAAAAAACGCTTCCGGCATTTCATTATGATTTAACCACTGCGCAAAAATTTCTTCAGCAGCATGACGTTCATAACTACTCGTATATAAATAAGTGACAGAATGTGAATTATCTTGCCAAGATTCTCTAAATCCCTGTTCACGTAATAAGCTAACAGAAAGCTCTGGTAGCGCACCTAAATAGAGAACTTTTTTAACCGAAAATTTGTGTAATTCAGTCGCTAACATTTTGGCATCTTGTAAATCATCACCAACAACACTAATAAAATGCTGCTGTTCTAATGCGCGATCTAAAGCAATAATGGGTAGTGAACGGTTAGTCCAGCGCTGATAAAAGGGATGTTCCGGGGCTAAAGCGGTAGAAACAATGATTGCATCCACCTGACGCTTTAGTAAGTGTTCGATACACCGAGTTTCATTATCTGGTTGATCCTCAGAGCAGGCAATAAGTAACTGATACCCACATTGACGTGCCTTACGCTCAAGATAATTTGCAATCCGTGTATAACTAGTATTTTCTAAATCTGGGATCACCAAACCAATTGAATGGGTACGGCCAGCTCGAAGACCTGCAGCAACCGCATTTGGATAATAGTTATGTTCCTTAACAACAGACATCACTCTTTCAACAGTCTTATCACTGACTCGATACTGTTTAGCTTTACCATTGATAACATAACTGGCGGTTGTGCCAGAAACTCCGGCTAGACGGGCAATTTCATCCAATTTCACGTTGATGACCCCTTTTACAAACAGGAAAAGTCTCAAAAGCTTGAGACAATAAATGTTGCTCCATTTTAACTTGCTGAAGAGATATTTTCACCGCAAAATTTGCTTTTTTTTCACCATGAAAACCCTATTAGAATTTGGTCTTGGTACATAAAACTAGTTGCTGAATAGAGACTTGCATTTTTTGTCACGCTATTGAGAATAAAAAGAGGTTTAACTTAGAGAATAAAGGTTTGAAATGATCAACAAAGAGCGGCTGTTACGAGATAATCGTTT
>NZ_NHNG01000670.1:0-628 GCF_002287155.1 Arsenophonus sp. ENCA | reverse complement strand
ATCATACAGTGCCAAATTACCAAATTTGCTGTTGCGGATGGTATGTTGAGTAGCCAAAGTAAAACGAGAGTGAGCATATTGGTAACCCCAATTGAACTGATTGCCGCGCTTGCCTCGCATTTGACTGAGCGTATAAGCACCATTAAGCACACCAAAATTGCCTAGTTTAATCAAAGAACCAAAGCCACCGAGCGCTAATGAGGAAGCTGCTTCCGCATGGGACTCTAGTGTCAGCCAATCGGTAGCACCATAACGGTAAGAACCACTGGCCGCTAACGGCCCGTAGGAAAAATTTTTGATGCCATAGTCACGGCGTAGTGCGCCGGCTGAAAATGCTCCATCCGAAAGACCCGGTTTGAGTAAGGTACTGGCAACATAAAACGGTAAGGTGGTAGAAACCTGTCGGCCAAGGGCATCGGTGGTTACCAATACCGCTTCGCCGGAGCCATTAATATAAGGAATATCGGTGATAGTAAAAGGGCCGGGTTGCAGCTGGCTATTGCTAGATCGGTAACCATTGATAAATAAGTCAACTGCGTTAGGGACGGCGGTTTTACCGGCAAAGGTCGGTAATGGGAAAGTAATAATATCTGGCCGGATCGAGAAGTCACGGGACAGTGATACACCG
>NZ_NHNG01000119.1:0-2206 GCF_002287155.1 Arsenophonus sp. ENCA | reverse complement strand
AAGGTTCAACTAATCGCCATAGGTCTTTAGGGCGGAAACATCTACTTTTTAACCATCGGCTAACCGTGTCATGAGATAAAGGCGATGGGCTGACTTCTGATAACGCCAAACTAGAGTATCTTACACTGCTTACTTGCAAGAATATTTTATAGATATCTTTAATGCATGGATAACCGGACAAAATATGAACATCCTTATTTTTTCTTGTTTTTAAATTTATACTTCTTTTTTAGAGACTGCGAAACTCGTGTAGAAAAAAGAGCAATTGGCAAGTCTATTTTTCTAAACCAAGCTAATGGTACACCTATTTCATTAGCACCAGGCTTACCCGATTTAGAACAACAATTTGCTGAAATGGGGATCGTTGATCTTCGTACTCATAATTGGTACGGTGTTTGTGATATTGATAGTTGCTTTGATACAACAGATATTAATTACCTTGATCAGATAACAAATAATGCGCCAGACAATGTTAAAAAACAAATAAATAATTACGCGGATGATTTTTTTAATCGAAGAACTATTTGCTTAAATGCTCCACAATATTTTTCTGCTGAAGAAGAACCACTATTCAATTGGCAACCAACCGATACCTATCTTAAAAAATCTTTATCTAATAAATATTATCAAGGCGAACAAAAGCCGAATATATTATTTAGAATAGAAAGAATGCTTAATGGTGGTAAACAAAAACCCACCAATATTGAAAAATATTGTCAATTAGTAAAAAAATTAGTAGAAAGATATAGTATTAACTATCATTTGATAGGTCTGGCTTATCCAATTTCTGAATACGAAATTTGGAATGAACCCGATCTTGGTTTTTTCTGGGCAACACCCGAAAATAATCAGCGCGCAGTTGTCGAATTTTATGATTTTTATTGTGCCGTTGCCAATACAATTAGAGCAACTGCCCCCTGGGTAAAAATTGGTAGTTGTGGAACAGCATTTGTTTTTAAGAATGAAAATTTTGTCGATAACTTTATTGCCTATATAAAAAATAATCATGTACCTTTTGATTTTTACTCATATCATTATTACGCGATCGATACTGCCAATCCAAAAAACATTTATGAAATCCAAGAGTATGTTCGCAATACATTAAATAAATATGGCTTCCAGCAAGTTAAATGCTATATAACTGAATGGGCCTTAACGGCTAACGCCAGTAAAATTAATAATACTAAGCTACAAAGTCATGTTGCTGCAGCCTATTTGCTCTCTTTTTTGATCCACGCAGAACAGGCTGGCGTAGATAAAGCCCATCTATATCGAGCTGATGAAGCAGAGTTTGGTCTGTTTGATATAGTGCTTATGCTACCTATGCTGCCCAGGCATTTTGGCTATATAATCAATTTGCCTCTCAGCGTGATTCATCAATTATCAAATTAACAGACACCGCTAAAACTGGCATAACAACAACCGGCGCTATTAATGCCAACAATCAAATAAACATTCTTGTGGCCAATTACACAGCCGATCCCACTAATGTCGGCGAAAGCGGTCAAACAAAGCTACCCACAAGAGTCAAACTACAATCACAATATTATATTGATACCGCGAACTCCGCTACTTTAATCGATAGTGAACGTTGGTATGGCAGCAATAACCTACCACCACGTAATAGAAATAAAGTGTTATATAATGGTAAACCGGTACCAAATGGCGAAAATTCGCCCAACCAAAATGATCAATTAAAATACGACGATGCCAACTATCAGCAATCGAGTAAAGGATATATTGTTACCGTAACAGATATTCCTGCCAATTTTAATCACTACACGATTATTTTACATAAAGTATTTAATGGGGGACAACGTCAAACACTTAATGGAGAAACTTTTATTTATGAACCCTATGGTACTATCTCTCAATCCCGAGAGATCGTTATTAAAGATGATGATCCTAGCACAGCAGGAAATAATACATTAGCTTTAATAAAGATCGAATTATACTAACTCAATAGTTATTATGCGTCATTTGAAAAAATTTCAAACCTATTATAACAATAAAAATTTGTTACTAATGCTGAACTAAATAACATTTTAGTGATTAGATATTACTATCAATTCAAATAATAGCACGAGTTTCGCAGTCTCTAAAAAAGAAGTATAAATTTAAAAACAAGAAAAAATCAGGATGTTCATATTTTGTCCGGTTATCCATGCATTAAAGATATCTATAAAATATTCTTGCAAGTAAGCAG
>NZ_NHNG01000552.1:0-2207 GCF_002287155.1 Arsenophonus sp. ENCA | reverse complement strand
TACAGGTTTCGATCTTGACCAGCGGGTCACCCAACTTGTCGATCGTCTGTTGGTGATACTGGTTTGCAAAGAGGTCATTCTTAATGGCGCTGCGTTTCTTCATGGTGGTTAGCTCAGTAGACCAGCTTCCGATAACTTTATCAGCAAAATCAAACTCGGCTTAGGTTTTTCGAGGTGCCCTAAAGAGATAAATATAATGCATAATGAATGGCAAGAAGTTTTAGATTTCTGGTTTAAGGAATCTACCAATAAACAATGGTTCGAAAAAAAACCACAATTTGACGCTATCATCCGGGATAGATTTAAACTTACTACTGAAAAAGCGAGTCGTGGTGAACTTGCTCATTGGCGTTGTTCAATAAAAGGGAGATTAGCTGAAATTATCGTGCTTGATCAGTTTTCTCGTAATATTTGGCGTGATACAGCAAAAGCTTTTTCACAAGATAATATGGCGCTTATGTTAGCTCAAGAAGCAATTAAACAACCAGATTATACACACTTACCAATAAAAGAACGTAAATTCATTTTGATGCCATTTATGCATTCAGAATCACCTTTCATACATCAACAAGCAGTTCCTCTTTTTACTGCGTTAAATGATAAAATAACACTTGAATTTGAAATGCGGCATAAAGAAATTATTGATCATTTTGGCCGCTATCCACATAGAAATGGAATTCTTAATAGAGATTCTACTCCTGAAGAAATATTATTTTTAAAAAATCGGGTTCAAGTTTTTAGCTTATAAGAAGAGCAGTAGAGTATATATTTGCAATATATACTCTATTTTGTGAATTAACAAAACAGTGATCTTTTTGCAACTTTTAAATTAAGTTATTGTTCAATTGTTTTTTAAATATTCCCCTGTAATAACCGCAATATTTTGATAAAAATGCGTCATAACCATCATTCAAACTATTTTATTAGTGATATAGTGTTTCTTTAAAATAGATAAGGTTGACAGATGTTATTTTAACCAAAAACTTGATGAGATTAGCAAACGATGCCAAGCAAAATTTTAATAACCAGCTACAACATTAGTGGTTTTGGTGGTATGGAAACCGTTTGTCGTGAATTTATTTTGTTATTAAAACAGCCGCGACCAGATATAACTGTCAGTTTTGTCTTTTTTAATGCTAAACAAACGCAACCGAATGATGATTGGTTAGATAACATAAAATATAGTCGATTATATTCCAATATTAAAAACGGTAAGCTGCGACGTATTCATTATGCTTTGCAGCTACGACAACTACTTAGCGAACAAAAAATTAACGCAATTATCGCCTTGGATTCGATTGCCTGTTATAACTCAAATGTCAGTAGAAAACTTATCTTAGGCAGACAAATACCTCTAATTTCCTGGCCACACTTTGCCATTAATGGAAGTTATAAAAAAGAATATCTTTTAAAAACAGATTACTATTACGCGATAAGCTCAGGTATAGCGAGGCAATTAGTTGCCCTCGGCGTCGATGAAAATAATATTTTTACCTTATTTAATCCAATAAAAAAACAGGACATTATTATCCCGCGACCTGAGGACAAAACTATTTTTCTCTATTTAGGGCGAATATTTTTTGCGGGACAAAAACAACTGGCTTTTCTATTTACTAGCTTGGCAAATATCAGCGGTGACTGGCAACTCAATATTGTCGGTAGTGGCGAAGAGCAGGAAATCAATCAATTAAAACAGCTAGCTAAAAAACTAAATATTGAAAAAAAAATTAACTGGCATGGCTGGCAGCCAGATCCATGGTTTTATATACGCAATAATATAAAAACAGTTTCGGCCCTACTACTAACTTACAGCATTGAAGGCCTTGGCATGGTTCTTCTTGAAGCCATATCCTATAGTATTTATGCAATAAGTTCAGATTGCCCAGCTGGGCCGGAAGATATCATTAAAAACGATATTAATGGAGAATTATTTCCTGTTAATGATCTACCCTGTTTCGTTAATATATTACAGGGCACCTCGAAAAACTCAAGATTTTCAATTAACCCTTGGATTTCATTCTAAATAATTAGATTTTTTTTGATTATCATGCTACTGATTCTATCGCACATTGCCCTGGCTAGGGCCATTTGACCCATTCTGGGCGTCAGAAAGCCACGATGCACGCGCTCTGGAAGTACGCCAACCGCTTTAGGTTGTAACATGCTGCCATCATCGTCATGGCAAAATTAGCGCGCACCTGTCCAAT
>NZ_NHNG01000473.1:0-629 GCF_002287155.1 Arsenophonus sp. ENCA | reverse complement strand
CTGTGGGTGGCACTTTTTATTAGCCAGTTGGCCTGTGCCCGTGATTTTGGTGTCACGGGCGAACTCTGGCCAATTGCTGAACAAAATATACTCACCCTGATTGAAGGACGACTCACGCAATTAATGAATGACGGTACGTGGGAAAAGGAAATGCGCGCCTTTAAAGAGGCTGTCGCAAAAGGGGTGGAATTTTTTTTTCAACAATATCCCACCGTGCAGATTTTCTCTTTTTCTGATTTTAGTTTGTACAAATAATAGACTGAAAATCATCCATAATATCAGAGCAACCGCTCTTGATAAGTTATAGGCCATTAAGCCTGTTGCTCAATAGTGAAATAAAACTGCTTTCAATAAAAACAAGTTAGATACATCTAAAAAACACAAAAATAAGTTATTTTTTAATCTTATATAGGTCATTTTTAATTCAAAAATTGATTATTTTATCATCAATAGCTGGTTTTTTTGTAAGTCACAATTAATTTTGCTATTGAGCAACAGGCTTATTGCATGCAGGGTAAATTCGAGCTTTACCGCTAATAATCCCTTACGCCGGAAACGTTCCAAACCCTGAATTCCCCGCAATGCTGAAAACACAGGTTCAACCATGCTCTTTCGCTGATTCAAGATTT
>NZ_NHNG01000801.1:0-629 GCF_002287155.1 Arsenophonus sp. ENCA | reverse complement strand
ATTGCCAGCAATCACTGACAAATACTGACGTTGTGGCATCCTTTTTGTCCCAGTTACGCCATTGTGTAGATTTAAACGGGAGCGGTTTTTTTAACGTTTGGATTAATAAAGTTTCTTCAGGGTTTAGATGCCTGAGACTAGCCGATTTGCCTGTCCCTGACTCACCCAGTATTAATGTTGCGGTCGCCATTGTTAATCACCCCTTATTTTTCCGCCTAATGGTCCATCTCTTAGTTCCTGACCAATAAAAGGATTGTATTCTTTGTTTGCCGTATCTATCGGTTGGTAAGTATTTATCGATGACTGACTTATTAATTTTTCTAGCGCTTTTGCTTCTTTATCGTACATTTCCATCGCTTGACGTTTTTCTTTCATCGATGGGGATAAAGGTTCTTTTCCTTGACTGATTGCGTCCATCTGTTGTATTGCATAGGCAATAGCGTCTTCTTTTGATTGGCATCTCCTTTCATCTGTCAGCCTCGGCAATTTCATGTAAAATCTCCTCGAAAATCCTGCCAGCTGACAGGGACGTTTTGTTGTCCAAGTACTTCGCGTTGATGTTCATATTTGTTATGCTCCTTAAGCTCATTGCTTTTTCTTTGCTCCTTAAGCAACTGAGTCAATTCAAA
>NZ_NHNG01000491.1:0-2214 GCF_002287155.1 Arsenophonus sp. ENCA | reverse complement strand
AGGTAACCATCTGGGCAGATACCGGTTTTCAAGGTATAGATAAACAGCATCCTAATACACAAATCCCAAAAAAAGGAACTCGAAAAAGACCTTTATCGCCTGAACAAAAACAAGAAAATAAAATAATCTCGGGCATCCGTATTACAGTTGAACACGCCATCGCGGGTATCAAGCGCCTCGGTTGCATGACCCAAATTTTACGGAATCGTAGACCCTTTATTGATGATACCTTCTTACTCCTTAGCGCAGGTCTTTGGAATTTCCATCTCAGAACAGCGTAAAATTTACTTCAATCACCGAAACACCCTTATTTCACTATTAAGCAACACGCTTATTGGATTTTATCGTTTTTATGTTATTCGGGAAGCAACCGCCATCCCTCAAATTTGGTTTAGTTTAGTCGTGCTTTATGGCCTATTTTCGTTAGCAGCAGGGCCTGAAAGCTGGTTTAATTATGTTACCTTTCTGCATAATCCAATCGTTTTATTAATTAATATTTTCACTTTAATAGCAACTTTATTCCATACAAAAACCTGGTTCGAACTGGCGCCTAAAGCTGTTAATATCGTGATAAAAAATAAAAAAATAGCCCAAGAAAGCATTATAAAATTACTCTGGGGTATCACTTTTCTAGCAACAATCATTATCTTAGCTATAGCGCTAATATAATTTAAGGAGAACAATGATGAATCAACCTCCTAAACGTTCTGATGAACCTATTTTTTGGGGATTATTTGGTGCTGGTGGTATGTGGAGTGCAATTATCTCTCCGGTTATTATTCTTTTGCTTGCAATTTTTATTCCTCTAGGTTTAGCACCAGAAATGTTAAGTTATGAACGCATTCTGACATTTTGCCAAAGCTTTATTGGCCGTATTTTTTTGCTATTAATGATCATTTTACCTATCTGGTGTGGACTGCATCGACTTCATCATGGCATGCATTCTAAAAATAGCGATTCCAGCCGGTAAATGGATTTTTTATGGTGCAGCTGCCATTATTAGTGTGATTGCTATTATTGCTATCATCAAACTCTAATCAAAAGTTAATCTAATAAAAAAGCCAGATAGTTTCAAACCATCTGGCTTTATTGTTTGTGATAAACATTGACTAAGTTAATTGATAGACGGCGTAGCAAACGCTCGTTCCAGTTCATCTATATTATTAACTGTCAGATACGGATTAATAACCACGAATTCCACCGGGTTAAACTAATAAAGATTGATAACTCAAACGTTGGGTAACTAACAATAAAAACCGCTATTAGTTAAAGTAACCATTGTACTAATCCTATTGATTAACCTAATCTTTAATTGTGCCTTAATCAACATCGGCAAAAAACAATTCCAGTTAACTATATGAAATTGATTTATAAAATGAAATTTTTAAACACCCACATGAAAAAAGTTTCAGTGGATATTTTAATTTTTTTACCGGTTCTGGCTATTACAGAAATAGGTTACTAAACATAGGAAAAATTATTTCCATATAAAATAATAATCATTCTAAAACATCATAAAAAATAATATTTAATAGCGAGACATTTATGAGAAAACTGAGTTTTTTAATTATCCCACTAACTTTACTTTCTAGTTATAGATTCGCTCTAGAGACAGCTCCCAAATGTGTAAAGGTAGATCAACAACAAATTGCTGGTTTATTTGAGCGCTGGAATGATTCATTAAAAAGTGGCGATGCGAAAAAGGTTTCGGCAAACTATCTCGCTGATGCAGTACTATTACCAACTATATCAAGTCAAGTGCGTTTAACGGATGCTGAACGTACCGACTATTTCAAACACTTTTTAGCCAAAAAGCCTGTAGGAAAAATTGATAGTCGAACTATTCGTATTGGTTGTAATAAGGCAATCGATATCGGTACTTATACTTTTACTTTTAAAGATAAATCCACGGTTTCAGCTCGTTATACATTAAGCGTGTTGCTTAATAGTGAAATAAGGGTGTTTCGGTGATTGAAGTAAATTTTACGCTGTTCTGAGATGGAAATTCCAAAGACCTGCGCTAAGGAGTAAGAAGGTATCATCAATAAAGGGTCTACGATTCCGTAAAATTTGGGTCATGCAACCGAGGCGCTTGATACCCGCGATGGCGTGTTCAACTGTAATACGGATGCCCGAGATTATTTTATTTTCTTGTTTTTGTTCAGGCGATAAAGGTCTTTTTCGAGTTCCTTTTTTTGGGATTTGTGTATTAGG
>NZ_NHNG01000632.1:0-8611 GCF_002287155.1 Arsenophonus sp. ENCA | reverse complement strand
AAATCTTGAATCAGCGAAAGAGCATGGTTGAACCTGTGTTTTCAGCATTGCGGGGAATTCAGGGTTTGGAACGTTTCCGGCGTAAGGGATTATTAGCGGTAAAGCTCGAATTTACCCTGCATGCAATGGCCTATAACTTATCAAGAGCGGTTGCTCTGATATTATGGATGATTTTCAGTCTATTATTTGTACAAACTAAAATCAGAAAAAGAGAAAATCTGCACGGTGGGATATTGTTGAAAAAAAAATTCCACCCCTTTTGCGACAGCCTCTAAAGAGGGGAGTTTACAATTTTCTAATAGAGATAATTTACACGGTGAATTTAGAGGTGCTCTTTTAAAAAATGCATTGCAAAGTGGAAATTATCGCAATTTGAGAGAATTGTGCCTACAAGGTAATAATCGTACAGGGCAAAATACCATGCTAAAGTATGCAATAGCTCCTCATATTGATATTTTCATTCAGAGTCTGACAAAGGGTAATCCCATTGATTGGCCGAATGGTAGGTATGATCCCATTAAGGTTCTAATTGAAAATAAAAGTCCTCTTATCAGTGTGGAAACTATTCAATCACTAAATGAACAGGTTATTGGTGATACGACATTAGGTAAATTATTTGGCATTCCTCAACCGAATATTGATGATGCAGATGGTAAGCATAAAAATACTATAGTAGATAAAAGAGTATAGTTGATTAGAAAAGTAGAATAATATGTCGTCATTTACATCCCACCCTAAATGGGATGTAAATGGCTTTATAAAAATAGTGTTAACAAAGAATTAAGAAATAATTTGCCTTGTTCGGTGATCTGCCAGCTCGATTTTGTTTCTGTGATATAACCTTGCTCCAGCGCGTTATCAAGTTGACGACGAATGACATTTCCCGCTAAACCGGTGTAATCAATAAAATCCTGTCTTGGTACCGCCTCAAGCAAGCGAAAACGATTCATAAAGAATTCAAAAGGCCTATCTGGTTGGTTTACTTCCTTTTGCTGATAGAGATAGTTCCCCGATAGATAGCCACGGGGATGTTTTGTTTTCATTGTTCGCAAAATACGACCATCGGCAAAAGAGATTTTTCCGTGTGCGCCACAGCCAATTCCTAGATAATCGCCAAAACGCCAATAATTTAAATTGTGCTGACACTGATAGCCAGGCTTGGCATAACCAGATATTTCATATTGTTGATATCCGGCCTTGCTAAGTAGTTTATGTCCTTCTGAAAAAATCTCCCACAGCGCATCATCATTAGGTAATACTGGCGGGCAGGAGCCAAAATGGGTATTCGGTTCAATCGTTAATTGATACCAAGAAATGTGGGGCGGAGATAAATCAATTGCTTGTTGCAGATCAGAAAGTGCCTGTTCAAGTGACTGATCAGGTAAACCATGCATTAGATCAAGATTAAAACTACGTAAATTTAATGCTGAAGCCAGACAAGCGGCTTGGATAGCTTCTTCGGGGCCATGTATTCTGCCTAATCTTGTGAGTTTATCGGCAGCAAAACTTTGCACTCCAATAGAAATCCGATTAATGCCAGCTTGTTGATATTGGCTAAAACGTTCAGCCTCAACGATACCAGGATTTGCCTCCATGGTGATTTCGGCATCAGTTGCCAGCGATAATCTTTGACGTATACCATCAAGCAAAGATTGCATTGCCTTAGCGTCGAGTAGACTGGGTGTACCGCCACCAATAAAAATACTCTTAACTTGACGACCATTTATCAGTGCAAGGTCAGCTTGAAGATCGGTTAGTAGATGTGTGACATATTCTTGTTGGGGCAACTCACCTTTTAGTGCATGTGAATTAAAATCACAATAAGGGCATTTTTGCACGCACCAGGGAATGTGCACATACAGACTCAATGGTGGTAATTTAAGCATTAGTTAAAGATCCTAATAACATCTTTAATGCTTGCCCACGATGCGATACTGCATTTTTTTGCACTTTGGTTAATTGAGCTGCGGTAAGTTTTAGTTTGCTGTCATAAAAAATCGGATCATAACCAAAACCGTTGCTACCTTTAGGTTCATGGGTTAGCACACCTTGCCATATACCGTGACATATAATCGGTGTTGGGTCAGCAAAATGGCGCAGATAAACGAGTACACAATGGAATTGAGCTTGGCGTTGGTTGTCCGGAATATCTTTCAGGATGGATAACAATTTGTGCAAATTTTCTTCGTCAGATGCATTTTCACCCGCAAAGCGAGCTGAATAGATCCCCGGCGCACCCTTTAACGCATTAACCGAAAGGCCTGAATCATCGGCAATGGCCGCGAAACCAGAAGCTTTTGCAGCATGACGTGCTTTTAATATCGCATTCTCAATAAAAGTTAACCCAGTTTCTTCAATTGCACTAATAGATAACTCAGTTTGGGCAATAATATTTAAGTTACACTCTTTTAACAGTTCAGTGAATTCACTTACCTTGCCGGCATTACCCGTTGCTAATACCACTTTACGCATGAAATTTGCTCACCTTTACATTAAATAGCCAACTGAATAGAGTATGCTGGTAATAGTCGGATCAATAAATAGCAGAATATCCAGACGCAGATAATTTAAAGCAATCAAAATCAGCATTACAATCATGGCTGAGAAATCTAACCCGCCCATAGCAGGGATAATACGACGAATAGGTGACATTAAAGGTTCAGTTAATTGCATAAGCATATAATCAATAGGATTACGGCCTTGGCTTATCCAACTAAGAATAGCTCGAATTAAGATCAGCCAAAAAACTAACTTGCCGGCATAAGTTAATAATTGAATAAAGCTAATAGGTAATAGCGCTATACTGATTAAAGCGGGCGTGTTCGTTGCCCACATGACAAAAAGAATATTGGCTATGGTAAGAATATAAGCGACCAATAAAGTTGCGGTATCAATAGCTCCAATGGCAGGAATAAAGCGCCGTAAGGGCCCTACAATTGGTTGAGTTATTTTGACCACAAATTGGGAAAATGGATTATAGAAATCCGCTCTGACCCATTGCATCCAAACTCGTAGCAATAAAATAATAATGTATAGTTGAATAATGGTTGGTACGATAAAAGTTAAAAATTGCATTTAATTATCCTGATAAATCAATATTGTTTTTCCATTTCTTCAGCGCGGCGGATTGCAGCACGCATTGCGTTGGTGACAATTTGAGATAAATTAGCTTGATAAAACTGCTCTAAGGCTTTAGCCGTAGTGCCGCCTTTCGAAGTCACTTGTTCTCTTAGTGTTGCAAAAGAGAGATCTGATTTGCTTGCCGCCAGAGCAGCAGAACCTTGGGCGGTATATAAAACCAGCTCTCTTGCTGTTTTACTATCAAAACCAAGTCGTTCAGCCTCCTGTTGCATTAATTCCATAAATAGGAAAAAGTAAGCAGGTGCACTACCAGTAACGGCAATAATATCATTAATTGCAGCTTCGTTAGTCAGCCAGAAAACTTTGCCAACACTTGCCATTAGTTCTGTGGCAAAAGTTTTATCATTCTCTGATACTGAATCCATGGCATACAAACCACTAACACCTTGGCCTACTAGAGATGGCGTGTTAGGCATAACACGCACCAGATTTATGTTAGGTGCGAGATATTGTTGATAACGTTTCACCGGAATTCCAGCTGCAATTGTCAAAATCAGTTTATTGGCAAAATTAACCTGTTCTTTTAGTGATTGACAAACAGTTTCCATAATCTGGGGCTTAACGGCAAGCATAATAACATCTGCATGTTTGCTTGCATCACCGTTATCGCTTTTTCCATGTATGCCATATTTTTTTACCAGTTGATCGCGATTTTTGGTGGTGGGGGAGCAGACTGTGATGTTATTCGCCGGATAGCCAGCTGAAATTAATCCGGCAATAATAGCGTGAGCCATATTCCCAGCGCCGATAAAGGTAATTTTTCGCTGTTGCATTATATTGCTCCTTTTATTAATTGCCTTGATTTTCAAATTGATTCATTATCGGGAACCAAAAATAGCTGTGCCAATTCTGACTAATGTTGAACCACAAGCAATTGCAATATCAAGATCTGCGGTCATGCCCATTGAAAGTGTATCAATATCTGGATATTGTTTTTTTAGCTGATTGAATAAATTTTCCATGCTACGAAAAATTGACATCTGTTGGCTAAGCTCATTATTTGGCGCTGGAATTGCCATTAAACCACGTAATTTTAGGTTTGGTAATAATACAATTTCAGCCGCTAATTTATCTAACTCTGTTGGTGTGATACCTGATTTACTTATTTCATCACTGATATTAATTTGGATTAGCACGTTTAGTGGCGCTTTATTTCTCGGACGCTGATTATTTAATCGTTGTGCTATTTTCAATCTATCAATAGTATGACACCAATCAAAATGCTCTGCTACTAATCGACTTTTATTGGATTGTAGCGCGCCGATAAAATGCCATATTAAATTCTGTTTGTTACTAAAGTAGGCGATTTTTTCTATCCCTTCTTGCAGATAATTTTCGCCAAACTGGTATTGACCTGCATTGATAGCCTCTTGAATTGCATCACAAGATTTAGTTTTACTGACGGCCAGCAGAGTAATATCTTCGGGCTCCCGATGATATTTTTTGGCCGCTTGTATAATGCGATTTTTAACATTAACCAGATTTTGTTGGATTGTATTCATAAAATTTAGATGCTAAATAAAAATGAAATAGGATAAAAATATAATCTCATTGTCACGGCTATGCGTGACAGTTTATTGTAATTATGCTGATTAAGCATGTTGTTCAAACCAACTTTCTAAAATAATGACAGCAGAAATGGAATCAATCTTACTTTTATTTAACGCCCGATAGCCACCCTGATTAAATAGTTGTGCTCGCGCTTCTATTGTTGTTAAGCGTTCATCGTGTAATTTTACTTGGATACCAAAGAGCCCATGCAGACGATTAGCAAATTTACGGGCTTGATTACTTATTGGCTGCTCTGTTCCGTCCATATTGAGAGGAAGTCCAACGATAGCCATTTCAGGTTGCCATTCTTGTATTATTTTTTCAATGTCTAACCAGTTGGGCTTACCATCTTTTGCTTTTATTGCAGTTAAAGGGCGTGCAGTTGCTGTAATTTCCTGCCCAATGGCGATACCTATACTCAGTGTACCGAAATCAAAAGCAATGATTGTTCTGTTTGCCATTATGCATGACCTGCTTGATTTGAAATATTAAAGATATCAATCCCAATTAAAGCAGCGGCTTCACGCCAACGTTCAGAGATGGGGGTGTGAAAAATGATATTGCTATTTGCTTTGGCGGTTAGCCAACTATTTTCCATTATCTCTTTTTCCAGTTGCCCTTGTTCCCAGCTTGAATATCCCAAGGCGATAAGTGTTTTTTCTGGTTGTTTGGTAGTGCCTAAAGTTTCGAGAATGTCTTTTGACGTTGTGATCATAATTTCATCAGAAAGCTTTAAGGTAGAACTAAAACTATTTTGTGGCGAATGTAGAATAAAACCATGAGCTTCTGCAATCGGACCACCAGAAAAAACCGGTTGACTTAATTCAGTTATATGATCGTATTCTGTCGTTTTAATGTTTAAATTTTTTAAAATGCTATTGATTGAAATTTGTTCAATTTGTCTATTGATAACGAGACCCATAGCACCTTTTTCATTATGCTCACAGATATAAACCACCGACTTTTGAAAATACGGATCTAATAACGTTGGCATGGCAATGAGAAAGTGGTTTTGTAAATTCATATTATTAAACTTATTTTCCTGAATTATCAATAAAATATACCTGAATTAAAAGTTAAAAAATAATTAATGAAACACATTCGCGATTGTTTAAATTTTATTTTCGGCTGATTGTAAGATATTAATATTTTATAACAATAGAAAAGATTTATAGTATCCTATCTTATTATTCAGTTAACTGTAGTGTTAGCTGTGGTTAATTTACTGTTTTTGCAGCCAGTCGTTTTTCTATTGCATCAAATAACATACCTGTAATTGATATAGCCGAAAATGCTGCTTCAATTTCACGTATACAGGTAGGACTGGTAACATTAATTTCGGTTAAGCGATCACCAATAATATCTAAGCCAACGAAAATTAATTCTTTTTCCTTTAATATAGGTGCGACCGTTCTGGCAATTTTCCAATCACTTTCTGTCAATGGTCTCGCTTCACCATATCCTCCTGCCGCTAAATTTCCTCGCGTTTCACCTTGAGCAGGAATACGAGCTAAGCAATAAGGAACTGGTTCACCATCGACAACCAACACCCGTTTATCACCTTGCTTGATAGCAGGTAAGTAATCCTGAGCCATACAGAAGCGCTGGCCATGTTGAGTTAATGTTTCAATAATGACACTGACATTAGGATCATCTTTCTTTAAACGGAAAATCGATGCGCCACCCATTCCATCTAGAGGTTTAAAGATGACATCACCATGTTTTTGATGAAATTCTCGCAGTTTTTTATTATTTCGGGTTACTAACGTATCAGGTGTTAACTGAGGAAACCAGGCGGTAAATAATTTTTCGTTACAATCGCGCAGGCTTTGAGGTTTATTGACAATTAGACTACCCGCTTGTTCTGCCCTTTCAAGAATATAAGTGGCATAAATATATTCAGTATCAAAGGGGGGATCTTTACGCATTAAAATAACATCAAGATTTTTCAAAGTAATATCTTGTTCAGTACCAAATTGATACCATTGTGCAGTATCTTGTTTGATGTTGATTAGTTGTCTGGTATGTCCGTATGCTTCACCTTGTAATAAATAGAGATCGTCCATTTCCATATAGTGAATTTCATATCCACGGCGTTGTGCTTCTAATAGCATAGCAAAACTACTATCTTTTTTAATTTTTATGGTTGAGATGGGATCCATCACAATACCTAATTTGAACATTTTGTCTCCTTAACCAAGATCGCCGAAGCGAACTTGTAATGCTGTGATTGCAGTTAACGCAGTGGTTTCTGTTCTTAATATCCGAGGCCCAAGTAGGATATTAGTAAATTGGTAATTAGTTGTCATTATGATTTCATCTGGCGAAAGCCCGCCTTCTGGGCCAATGAGTAACTTAATTTTATTTACCGCTGCGGGCAGTGTATTAATACTTGATTGGGCTTTAGGATGGAGATTAATTTTTAATGCATCATCTTTTTCTGTGCACCAAGCTTCAAGAGCCATGACTGGACGGATTGAGGGGATTTTGTTACGTCCACATTGTTCGCAAGCAGAAATGGCAATGTTCTGCCATTGTTGTAGCTTTTTACTGAGTCGCCCAGGATCTAATTTAACATTACAGCGTTCAGAAATAAGTGGGGTAATGATATTGACGCCCAGTTCTACTGATTTTTGAATAGTGAATTCCATTTTTTCCCCACGAGAAATAACTTGTCCAAGATGGAGATTTAAAGGGGATTCTCTGTTTGCGATTGTCACCATCCCAAGCTGGACTTTAACTGACTTTTTATTAATCTCAAGTATTTGCCCTATGAAAATAGAATTACTACCATCAAATAACTCAATATTTTGTCCTACACTCATACGTAGAACTCGACTAACGTGGTTAGTGGCATTATCGCTTAATCGTATTATTGCGCCTGATTCTAATGCTTCAGGATGATAGATCCGAGGAATGCGCATAGCCATGCTTCCTTATAAACTCGATGCTAGCAAAATATTGTGCCTATAATAAAGATGGGAAAATAAACTAGCAAGCTGTCTCGCTAGCTATTGATTTTCCTTTTTTATTTTGCGTACAAATTCGCAAAAATTCGCTTACAACCGGATTATTGTTAATATTTATTGTAGAACTGTTATAAAGCATTGCTTTTTTATTTATGGATATTGAAAAGAATGCTGAGTGAATAATGCGTTTTTTTCAAAAAGGAATTTGAAGATGGCAACATGGCTCACCTCTTTTTCGTATTGGCTGTTGATTCAATCATTTGTTATAACAATTATTTTATTACCATTAAGCCATTTATTAGTTAGTTATTTACCCCTTTATCTATTTAATTATAGATCCCATGACTCACCTAGTAGATATCTCCTTTTTATTACTCTTTTTATTCCTTTCACTATCATATTTTTGCTGATCACAGATCTTAGCCATATAGTGATTTTACTTTTTTTCGTCTGGTTTAGCGTATTACCTGCGTTTATTGATCATCAGACAGGTTATTTGCCAGATTTATTAGTCTACCCATTACTTGTGTTAGCGTTGCTTTTTAATGCCATGCAATCTAATGAACAGTTGTTATTAGCTATTTATGGTGCCTTGATTAGTTATTTAATATTTTGGTTTATTTATGGTTTTTTTAAATTAGCTATTAAGCGTAGAGGATTAGCCCAAGGAGATATTAAACTTGTGGCGGCTTATGGGGCTTGGTTAGGGATATATATTTTACCTTAGGGCACCTCGAAAAACCTAAGCCGAGTTTGATTTTGCTGATAAAGTTATCGGAAGCTGGTCTACTGAGTTAACCACCATGAAGAAACGCAGCGCCATTAAGAATGACCTCTTTGCAAACCAGTATCACCAACAGACGATCGACAAGTTGGGTGACCCGCTGGTCAAGATCGAAACCTGTATAGACTTTGCGCATCTAGCAGCAGAAATCGACCATGTGGTACCG
>NZ_NHNG01000200.1:0-630 GCF_002287155.1 Arsenophonus sp. ENCA | reverse complement strand
GACGTCTTTAACTCCAGGAAAGGCGCGAAAAAATTCCTCAGCAGAGCGAATTTGACGAGCGGGCAAAACACATTCTCGCCCCAAGGTCATCTCTAAAACCGGCAATAATATTTTTACCCAGCGACATGCCCGTGTTCTATCTAAACCAAAAAGAAGTCCTTGCAAATCATAGGTCGGATAACATTTTAAATACAATAAAATAAAAAGCAGTTTATCTAATGGGGTTGGGATAAATCCTTTCTGCCCTGCACCCATCTGCCGCTCGTGAGCTTTTCGATTCTTTTTCCGATAAATCAAATAACAAGCTGAAAATTCAGCGGCTAAATTTTTCAATTCTTCGACTGATAATCCAATGATTGCTTTACATAAACGATTATCTCGTAACAACTGCTCTTTGTTGATCATTTCAAACCGTTATTTTCTAATAGGACTTACGCAAATAGCATAATAATTGTAGGCTTTTTGAGCTGCTGACAAAGATAATCATCGAGCAATCCTCGCTTAATACGATAAAGCGTTTTGCCTGTACTTCGAGCAATTTGAGCTAATCGGGTCCAGACTAAAAAAGCACATGCAATATGATTGCGTTGTATCCGAGCATTGCGACATTGGCATTTTTCGAGTCCAGTG